>NZ_JBQRUW010000021.1:0-45364 GCF_052663305.1 Streptomyces cyslabdanicus | reverse complement strand
AGACCCAGGAAAAAAAGGAAATGGGGGGGGGACTGCTCGGGAAACAACCCCCCCTCCCCCCCCGGCGTCGTACGAGTGCCCCGCGGCCGTCCTCAGAACAGCCGCAGCTTGTCGTCCTCGATGCCGCGCAGGGCGTCGTAGTCCAGCACCTGGCAGCCGATGCCGCGGTCGGTGGCGAGGACCCTGGCCTGCGGCTTGATCTCCTGGGCCGCGAAGACGCCGCGGACCGGGGCGAGGTGGGGGTCGCGGTTCAGCAGCTCGAGATAGCGGGTGAGCTGTTCCACGCCGTCGATCTCACCGCGCCTCTTGATCTCGACCGCGACCGTGCGTCCCTCGGCGTCCCGGCACAGGATGTCGACCGGGCCGATGGCCGTCATGTACTCGCGGCGGATCAGCGTGTACCCCTCGCCGAGCGTCTCGATGCGGTCGGCGAGCAGCTCCTGGAGGTGGGCTTCCACGCCGTCCTTGATCAGCCCGGGATCCACGCCGAGTTCGTGCGAGGAGTCGTGCAGGACCTCCTCCATCGTGATGATGAGCTTCTCGCCCGCCTTGTTGACGACGGTCCAGACGCCCTCCTCGTCACCGGTGCCCTCCTTCAGGGTGCACGGCGGAGACATCCAGTTCAGCGGCTTGTAGGCGCGGTCGTCCGCGTGGATCGAGACGCTGCCGTCGGCCTTGACCAGGATCAGACGGGGCGCTGACGGCAGATGAGCGGTGAGCCGACCGGCGTAGTCGACGGAGCACCGGGCAATGACGAGACGCATGGTCGGCAACGCTACTGGACGGACGGCGGTGCGCGCGATTCGCCCGGGGACCTCCCGCCGGGCGTCCACCGGGACTCCCCGCCGGACGCCCCATTTTTCCCTGGATCACCCGTGTTCACTTGTGGCCGATTGTGTGCCCAACTAGCCCGGTCTGTATATGCATTTGCCTAGTGGGCGTCCGTTCTTGTGCCTACCGTAGTGAACGGGAGGTCGCGACCCGTGTACTCACCGTATTGGGAGTCGCGCGCCCCCATGACCTGTCCGGCAACCCCTGTCGTTCGGGGGTGCGAGAGGAGAACCCATGTCGCTCGACGTCTCACCGGCCCTACTCGAAGCGGCCGAGCGAGGCGAGGTCGACGAAGCTGAATTCGTCGACTGCGTCCGGACCTCCCTGCCCTACGCGTGGGAGATGATCAGCTCCCTGGTGGCCCAGCTGAAGGTGGACGGCGGCCAGTTCGCCGACAACCAGACGCCCCCGCCGGACGAGCAGGCACGCGGTCAGCTGCTGCGTGCGCTGGCGAGTGACGCCATACGCGGAGCGCTTCAGCGGCACTTCGGTGTGCGGCTCGCCTTCCAGAACTGCCATCGGGTCGCGGTGTTCCCGCTGGACGCCTCGGTCGACGAGACGCTGGCCCGTTTCACCTCGGTGCGCAACCAGCTCCTCAACCAGTCCCCGGAACTTCGGGACTGCTGACGCCGTGAGTCGCCTGCTTGCCGCTCCTTCCGCGGGAGGTGCTTGGAGTACAGGGGGCGGCAAGCTTCCCATGACGCGCTCTGGGTCAACGGAGGTGGGGCAGTACCTCGGCGCCGAGCCGTCGCAGGTTCTCCTCCGTCGCCGCCAGATCGCCCGAGCCCTCCGTGAGCAGGGCGAAACGGGAGACACCGGTCCGCTCGGAGGTCGCCGCGAGCCGGTCGGCGCACAGCCGCGGGGTGCCCACCGGGTGCAGCCCGCAGAGCAGTTCGGTGTACTCCAGCGGATCGCGCATCGCGCGCATCCGGCCGTCCACGGTGACATGGGCGTCCAGACCCTGTTTCAGCCAGCCCGGCATCGCCTTCAGCAGGGTCTCGGCCGCGTCCGTGCGCCGGTCCGCGATCTGGCAGACGCCCGCCGAGACATGGGCGGCGCCCCGGATCTCCTCCTCCGGCCGGCCCGCCGCCCGCGCGCACCGCTGCCACAGGGCGACCATCCCGGCCTTCTCCTCGTCCCCGATGTGCATCCCCAGCAGCATCGGCAGCCCGCGCTCGGCGGCCAGCCGCACACTCGCCACGGAGGTGCAGGCGACGACGACCTCGGGGCCCGGGACCTGGGTCAGTGCCTCCGAGGGACGCGGCACGACGGGGACCTCGCGGAAGGCGAACCGCTCTCCCGAGGCCGACACCGACGGCTCGCGCAGCCAGCGCACCAGCAGGTCCAGCGACTCCGGGAACCCCTTCTCGTACGCCTCCAGCCCCTTGCCGAACACTTCCAGGTCCACCCACGGGCCGCCGCGCCCTACACCGAGCGAGAACCGCCCGCCGCTCGTCACATGCAGCAGCGCCGCCTGCTCGCCGAGCGCGACCGGGTGGGCCGTGGGCAGCACGCTGACCGCCGTACCCACCCGCAGTCGGCGGGTGCGGCCCAGCAGCAGCGCGGCCAGGGTGATCGCCGACGGGCACGTCCCGTACGGGACGAAGTGGTGCTCGCCCAGCCAGACCGCGTCAAGACCGGCCTCCTCGGCGACCTCCGCGGAGCGGACCGCCCGGTGCAGCGCCTCGCCTTGGCCCTGCCCGGGGAACTGGGCCGCCAGCACGAAACTTCCTACGCGCATTGCTCTTTCCTGCTTCCTCGGCTCCGACGCGGAGCTCCCCCACCGGGCATAACCGGGGGACACGTGCCGAGGACACGGCCTGGCGAAGAGATTTGCGGATTGTCTGCGGAATGGCTGGTCCGGGCAGGGGACTTGTGGTGTCCGGTTCTCCCCACCCGCCCGTGGCGGCGGCGCGTAGGCTGGAAGAGCCCCTGTTCCCGTACCGCTTCGTGAGGTGTCCCGTGTCCCCCCGCCGCAACCGACCCAAGGATGCGAGAGGCGCCGCCTCGTCCGGCCGGACCGAGGACGACACCCCGGGCCGCTACGGAGGCTGGCAGTCCACCGAGAACTGGCAGGGCGAGGACTTCAGCGTGCGCCATGTCGCGGGCGCGGCCGCCGGGGGCAAGACGTACCGCTGCCCCGGCTGCGACCAGCTGATCCCCTCCGGCGTCCCGCACGTGGTGGCCTGGCCCCAGCACGCGGGGGTGGACGACCGCCGGCACTGGCACAAGGCGTGCTGGAACGCCAAGGACCGCCGCACCACGCGGGTGCAGCGGTCCCGTAACGCGCCGCGGTTCTAGGGTCTTGGCGGCACACCGGTGACTCAGACGTCCCGGCTCCGCAGCAGGATCCAGGCGCCGGCGAACGCGGCGGCCGTCGCGACCAGCAGGATCCACAGCGGGTCCCAGCCGGTCGGGCCGGAGTCGGTGAGGGAGTTGGAGTAGAAGACGCTCAGCTGGTTCGGGATCGAGTACTCGAACAGGAACTGGCGCACCTTCTCCAGCGAGCGCGTGAACATGAACAGCGCGATCACCAGCGGGGCGAGCACGACACCGATCATGATCGTGATGGCGCCCGCGGAGTGCCGCAGCAGCGAGCCCACGAGGAGCGAGAACAGCCCGAGCAGGGCCATGTAGAGGCTGACGCCCACGGTGGCCTTGAACCACTCCGCTCCGGTGGGCTGCCGGGCGCCGGTGCCGTCGAGCATGGCCGTCTGGACGAGGCCGACCACGCCGGTGGAGACCAGGGTCACCACGAACGCGACCAGGAAGAACACCACCGCTTTCGCGGTGAGCACCCGCCCACGGCTCGGGCACGCCGTCATCGTGGTCCGGATCATGCCGGTGCCGTACTCCGAGGCCGTGGTCATCACGCCGAGCGTGATGACGCAGATGCTGCCGAGCAGCAGCCCGAAGAAGCCCAGCGACAGCATGTTCTCGTCGCCGTGTATCTCCCCCGCGGAGTTGGCGATGATCAGGCCGGTCAGCAGCCCGATCCCCACCACGAGAAGGATGAACACCCCGAGCGTCCACATCGTGGAGCGGACCGACTTGATCTTCGTCCACTCCGAGGCGAGGGCGTGCCCGAGATGCGCTCGGACCACCGGGATCGGCGAGGTGTAGCCGGGCCGGGGGGAACCGGCCGCCGCCTCCCAGGCGGGCGGCGCGGCCTGCGGCACAGGAGTCTGCGGCGTGCTCATCGGGCGTCCTCGGGCTTGGTGGAGTCGGCGGCGGGGGAGGGCGCGGGCGCGGGTGCCGGTGCGGCCCCTCCGTGCGGCGCGGCGGCGGGCTGGGCGGGCACCTGCGAGGCCTGCGGCGAGCTCTGCGCGTACGGGTTCGGGGCGCCCGCGCCCGGAGCGGCGTACGGGTTCGGCTGCCCGCCGGGGGCGCCCTGCGGGCCCGCGTACGGCTGTCCGCCGGGCTGGGGCGGTGGCGGTGCGTACCAGCCCGGCTGGCCCTGACCGGGAACCGGCACGGGCGGCCGGGCGCCGGGCGGCAGGGGCTGCATCAGCCCGGCCTTCTGGTCGTGCGTGGAGCGGTAGTCGACGACCCCCTGGGTCATCCGCATGTACGCCTCCTCCAGCGAGGCCTGGTGCGGCGACAGCTCCCACAGGCGTACGTCCGCCTCGTGCGCGAGGTCGCTGATGCGGGCCAGCGGCAGCCCGGTCACGCGCAGCGCGCCGTCCTGCTCCGGCAGCACGTGCCCGCCCGCCTCGGTCAGCGCGGACGTCAGCTTCTCCCGCTGCTGCGGCTCGGTGTCGGGTGTGCGGACCCGCGCGAAGTCCGCGGAGTTCGCGGAGATGAAGTCCGTCACACTCATGTCGGCGAGCAGCTGCCCACGCCCGATGACGACCAGGTGGTCGGCGGTCAGCGCCATCTCGCTCATCAGGTGCGAGGAGACGAACACGGTCCGCCCCTCCGCCGCGAGCGACTTCATCAGATTGCGCACCCAGAGGATGCCCTCGGGGTCGAGACCGTTCACCGGCTCGTCGAACAGCAGCACCTGCGGGTCGCCCAGCAGCGCGGCGGCGATGC
The DNA here is from genome assembly GCF_052663305.1 of Streptomyces cyslabdanicus. Taxonomy (NCBI): domain Bacteria; kingdom Bacillati; phylum Actinomycetota; class Actinomycetes; order Kitasatosporales; family Streptomycetaceae; genus Streptomyces; species Streptomyces cyslabdanicus. Next base: position 40,498 of record NZ_JBQRUW010000021.1, on the reverse strand, counting down.
CCAGCCGCTGGCCCATGCCGAGGGAGAAGCCCTTGGAACGCTTCTTCGCCACCCCCTGGAGGCCGACGACCCCGAGCACCTCGTCGACGCGGCGGGCCGGGATGCCGGACAGCTGGGCCAGGGACAGCAGGTGGTTGCGCGCGGACCGGCCGCCGTGCACCGCCTTCGCGTCCAGCAGGGCGCCGACCTGGCGGGGCGCGTTCGGCAGCGTGCGGTACGGATGGCCGCCGATCGTCACCATCCCCGAGGTGGGGTTGTCGAGCCCCAGGATCATCCGCATCGTCGTCGACTTGCCCGAGCCGTTCGGACCGAGGAAGCCGGTGACGGCACCGGGCCGCACCTGGAAGGAGAGGTTGTGCACGGCGGTCTTGTCGCCATAGCGCTTGGTCAGGCCGACTGCCTCGATCATGCTCCGCACCCATCGAAAACGGTTCCAGGTCAGCGGGGCAGACGCCCCCCGTAAGGGTTAGGAGGATATCCGGGCGCTGACGGTTCCGCCCAAAGGAAAGTAAAAGCCTTCGTGCTCAGGCGTCCCGGTTCCGCAGCAGTACGAACCCTCCGGCGAGCGCCGCGATCACCCACAGCAGCATGATCCCGAGGCCGCCCCAGGGGCCGTAGGGGGTGTCGTCGGCGACCCGGGGAACCACCTGCATGATGCGGCTGCCGGCCTGGTCGGGCAGGAACCGGCCGACCTTCTTCGTCGCCGAGACGTTGCCGAGGATGTTGGAGATCAGGAAGAAGAACGGCATCAGGATGCCAAGGGACAGCATCGGCGAGCGCAGCATCACGGTGACGCCCATGGAGAACATGGCGATGAGAGTCATGTAGAGGCCGCCGCCGACGACCGCGCGCAGCACACCCGGCTCGCCGAGGGAGGTGCCGAGCGATCCGAGCATCGCCTGCCCGAGGAAGAACGAGGCGAAGCTGGTGACCATGCCCACCACGAGGGCCAGCCCGGCCGCCACCGCCACCTTGCTCGCCAGGAAGGCACCGCGCTGCGGGACGGCGGCCAGCGAGGTGCGGATCATGCCGGTGCTGTACTCGTTGGACACCACCAGCACCGCGAACACGATCATCGCGAGCTGGCCGAGGCCCATGCCGGCGAAGCTGACGTAGGTGGGGTCGAAGGAGGCCCGGTCCTGCGGGTGCATGTTCCCGAACTCGTGCTTCGACAGGGCCGAGAGCAGCATGCCGAGGGCGATCGTGACGACCGCCGTCAGGGACAGCGTCCACACCGTGGACGCCACCGACCGGATCTTGGTCCACTCGGACCTGATGACCTGAGTCGCCGCCATCGCTCAGCCCTCCTTCTCACTGTCGGCGCCCCGCGGCGGGGTGGGCGCCCCTTCCGGCACGGCCCCTCCGGCGTGCGCGTGGTACTCCACCGCACCGGCCGTCAGCCGCATGAACGCCTCCTCCAGCGACGACTGCTGGCTGCTCAGCTCGTGCAGCACGACCTGGTGCTGTGCGGCCAGCTCCCCGATGCGCTCCGCCTTGCCGCCCTCGACCTGAAGCAGTCCGCCCTCGCCCGGTACGGCCGTGATCCCGGCCTCGTGCAGCACGTCGAGCAGGCGTTCGCGCTGCGGGGTGCGGACCCGGACGTGGGAACGGGAGTTCCGCTCGATGAAGTCGGCCATGGAGGTGTCGGCGAGCAGCCGGCCCTGACCGATGACGACGAGGTGGTCCGCGGTCAGCGCCATCTCGCTCATCAGGTGCGAGGAGACGAACACCGTACGGCCCTGGGCGGCGAGGGACTTCATCAGACCGCGGATCCAGTGGATGCCCTCGGGGTCGAGGCCGTTGACCGGCTCGTCGAACATCAGGATCTGCGGGTCGCCGAGCAGCGCGCCGGCGATGCCGAGCCGCTGGCTCATGCCGAGCGAGAAGCCCTTCGCCTTCTTCCGCGCCACCGGGGTCAGACCGACGGTGTCCAGGACCTCGTTCACCCGGTGGGTGGGGACGCCGTTGCTCTGGGCGAGGCAGAGCAGATGGTTGTAGGCGCTGCGCCCGCCGTGCATGGCCTTGGCGTCCAGCAGCGCGCCGATGTACGTCAGCGGGTCCTTGAGCTCGTGGTAGTGCCGCCCGTCGATGCGGACGTACCCGGAGGTCGGACGGTCGAGGCCGAGGATCATCCGCATCGTCGTGGACTTCCCGGCGCCGTTGGGCCCGAGGAACCCGGTGACGGTGCCCGGCCGGACGGTGAAGGTGAGGCCGTCGACCGCCAGCTTCTCTCCGTACCGCTTGGTCAACCCCTCCAGTTCGATCATGTCGGACACGCTAGAACGCCGCGAAGCTCTCCGCCACCCCTGGGGCGGAGAGCTTCGCGGTCAGCGGTGTACTTCGGCCGCTGTCAGGCCCGGTGAGCTCGGATCAGCGGGACTGCTGCGCCGGAACGCCGCGGGAGATCGGCTCGTCCTCGGTCGCCGGCGCGCCCGCGGCGGCCACCGCGGCACCGGTGAGGGTCGCCAGCATCTCGCGCACGTTCGTCAGCTGAGCGTTGATGGAGTCGCGGCGGTTGGTGAGCGCCGCGAGCTCGCGCTCGGACTCCGAACGGATGCGGTCCGCCTTGGCGTTGGCGTCGGCCACGATGTCCTCGGCCTGGCGCTGGGCCGTCTCCACCGTCTGGCGGGCGCGGCGGTCGGCGTCGGTGCGCAGCTTCTCCGCCTCCAGGCGCAGCTGCTCGGCGCGGTGCTCGATCTCCGCCAGCCGCTTCTCGGCCTTGGCCTGACGGGAGGCCAGGTCCCGCTCGGACTGCTCGCGCCGCTTGGCGAGGTTCGTCTCGAAGTCCGCGGCGGCCTGTGCGGCCTTGGCGCGGGTCTCCTCGAAGAGGGCGTCCGCCTCCTCCCGCTTGGACTGCGCGTCCTTCTGTGCCTCGGCGCGCAGCTGGGAGGCCTCGCCCTTGGCCTTCTCGACGATCCGGACGCCCTCGTCCTCGGCCTTGGTCTTGCGGTCCGCGGCGAAGGACTCGGCGTCGTTGCGCACCTGCTGGGCCGCCGACTCGGCCAGTTCGCGATGCTGTTCGGACGCGCGCCGGGCCTCGTCACGCAGGTCCTTGGCCTCCTCCTCGGCGAGGCGGAGGATCTTCTCGACCCGCGCGCCGAGGCCCGCGTACGACGGCTCGGCGTCGCCGACCTGGGCCTGGGCGTTCTGCGTCTCGAGGTGGAGCTCCTCGATGCGCTTCTCCAGGGCGGTGATGCGGGCGAGAGCACTGTCACGATCAGAGACGAGCTTGGAGATTCGTTCGTCCACCTGAGCGCGGTCGTACCCACGCCGCACAAGCTCGAAGCCGTAGGGGGAAGTGTCGCTCATGGGGTTCCTGTCCGAATGAGACCGGTGAGGTGATAGGTGGAATCCTAGGGGCCGAAGCGGTGTGTCATCGAGCGGATACGTGTTTGATCTGGAGAATGACACCTCTTTTGAGTGGCTGACCGTTCCAGGGCTTGCCGAAGAACGGGTCAAAGCACGCAGAAGACCGGAATCCGCCTACAGGCTAGCCGTCTGACGTCTTGCCACCCGACCGGGGTGCCCCCACCGTCGCGCCGGCCTTCACCGCGCCGTCCTTTCCGGACGGCGCCTCGAACGACTCCAGTGCCTCCAGCACGTCCTGCACCCGGGAGATCTCGGCGTTGATGTCCTCGCGCCGGCGCACCAGGATCTCCAGCTCGCGCTTGCCCTCCTCGACCGTGCGGCGGGCCTCGCGGACCGCCTCGGCCTTGAGCTCCTCGGCCTCCTTGACGAGCTTCGCCTTCTTCTGCTCGGCCTCCTTCAGCAGCCCCTCGGCCTTCTTCACCGCGGCGATCCGGACCTTGCCCGCCTCGGAGTTGGCCTCCGAGACGATCTCCTTCGCCTTGCTCTGCGCCTTGGCCAGCTGCTCCTCGGCCGCCTTGACGAGGGCGTCGCAGCGGTCGCCCGCCGACTTCATCGTCTCGGCCGCCTCGCGGCGGGCCCGCTCGTGCAGCTCCTCGATCTCCGTCGTGAGCCGCTCGCGCAGCTCCTCCGCGCGCTCCCGGATCTGGGTGGCGTCCCGGCGGGCGCCGACGAGCAGCTCGTCCGCGTCCGTACGGGCCCTCTCCACCGTGCTGTTGCCCTCGACCTTCGCCTCGGACAGGATCCGCTCGGCCTCCTTGCGGGCCGCGCCCACCATCGAGTCGGCCTGGGACTCGGCGTCCGCCTTCGTCTTGACCGCGCTCGTCTGCGCCTCGGTGAGCAGCTTGTCGGCCTCGGCGGTGGTCTCGGTGATGAGCGTGTCGACCTGCTCGGCGGCCTCCGAGCGCCGCTTGTTGGCGTCCCGGCGGGCCTCGTCCAGGGTCCGCTCGGCCTCCTCGCGGGCCTCGCCCACCAGCCGCTCGGCCTCCGCCCGCGCCGTCGACTCGACCCGCTCGGACTCGCCACGGACCCGCTCGGCGTGCGCCTGCGCGGCGCCGACCGTCTCGGCGGCATCGGCCCGCAGCCGCTCCGCGTCCCCGGTGGCGTCCGAGATCAGCTGCTCCGCCTTGGCGACGGACTCGGCACGGACCCGGTCGGCCTCCTCGACCGTCTCCGTCTGGAGCCGCTCCGCCTCCGAGCGCGCCTCGGAGATGAGCGTGTCCGCCTGGGTGGCCGCCTCCGACCGGATGCGGTTGGCGTCCTCGCGGGCCTCCGCCCGGGTGCGCGAGGCGTTCTGCTCGGCCTGCGCGACGGTGTCGGAGGCCTCGGTGCGCACCCGCTGGGCGTGCTCGGAGACGTCCGCGCGGATCCGCTCCGCCTCCGTGATCGCCTCGGACACGGTCCGCTCGGCGAGCACCTTGGCGGCCTCGGCCTCCTCCCGCGCCTCACCGCGCAGCCGGCCCGCGTCCTCGCTCGCCCGCTCCCGCTCGGCGTAGGCGTCGGTGCGGACCCGGTCCGCCTCCTCCTCGGCCTCCCGGCGGGACCGTTCCGCCGCGTGCTCGGCGGCCGAACGCAGCCCGGCGATCTCCTCCTGCGCCTGCTCGTGCAGCCCGGCGACGGACTCCCGCACCTGCTGCGCGTGCTGCTCGGCGGCCGACACCATCTCGGTGGCGCGCCGGTCGGCCTCCTCCACCAGACGGGTGGCCTCGGCCTGCGCCTCCTCCACCCGCTTGCGCGCGGAGGCCAGCAGTTCCTCGCTCTGCTCGCGGGCCCGCTCGCGCTCCTGTTCGGCCTCGCCGCGCGCGTCACCGAGCAGTTCCTCGGCCTCGCGGCGGCGCCGGGCGGCCTCCTCCTGGGCGGCGGCCAGCGTCTCGGACGCCTCGGTGCCCAGCCGCTCCGCGGCGGCCTGCGCCTCCGCGCGGACCCGGTCCGCGGTGTCCTGCGCCTCCGCCTTGAGCCGCTCGGCCTCCGCCGCGGCCTCCGAGCGCAGCCGTACGGCGACGGCCTCGCCCTCGGCGCGGGAGGCGGACGCGTCGGCGGCGGCCTCCGTGCGCAGCCGCTCGGCCTCCGTCTCCGCCTGCTGTTGCAGCGTCCGGATGCGCTCGGCGGCCTCGGCGCGCAGCCGCTCGGCCTCCTCAGCCGCCTCGCGGCGGATGCGGGTGGCCTCCTCGCGGGCCTCGCCCAGCGCCTTCTCGGCGTCCGCCAGCCGCTCCTCGGCCTCGGTGTGCAGCCGGGTGAGCTCCTCGGTGGCCTCCGCCTTCCGGGCGGCGATCGCCTGCTCGGTCTCCTCGCGCAGCTCGCGCGCGGCCTTCTCGGCGTCCGCCGTGACCGACTGCGCCTGCTCGGCGGCCTCGGCGCGGTGCCGCTCGGCCTCCTTGCGGGTGCGCTCCAGGGTCTCCTCGGCCTGCCGGCGCAGCGTGGTGGCCCGCTCGATGGCCTCGGTGCGGACCTTCTCGCTGTCGGTCTGCGCGGTGCCGCGCAGCTCGTCGGCGTCGGCCTTCGCCTTGGCCAGCAGCTCCTCGGCGGACTTGGCCGCCTCCTCGATCTGGAGCACGGCCTCGCGGCGGGCCTCGGCGCGGATCCTCTCGCCCTCGGCGACCGCGTCGGCGCGCAGCTGCTCGGCCTCGCCGCGCAGCCGGCGGGCCTCCTCCTGGAGCTCGACCGTCTTGGCGCGGTACTCCTTGGTGTCGTCCTTGGCGGCGCCCTTGAGCTGCTCGGCGATGTCGTGCGCCTCGGCGCGCAGCCGGTCCGCCTCGGCCTCGGCCTCCGTGCGGATCCGCTCGGCCTCCTCGGCCGCCGCCTTCGTGGTCTGCTTGGCTTCGTCCGACGCCTTGTTCAGCACGTCCTCGGCGGTCTTCGCCGCCTTGGAGAGCTGGGTCGCGCTCTCCTCGGCGGTGATCGTCCGGGCCTTCTCGGCGGCCTCCGCGACGATCTTCTCCGCCTCGGCGCGGGCGTCCGCGACCAGCTGCTCGGCCTCGGACCTGGTGGCCTCGGCCTCCTTGGTGGCCTCCTGGACCAGCCGGGCGACCTGCTCCTTGGCGGTGCGCGTGCGCTGCTCGTTGGCCGACTCGGCGCCGGCGAGCGTCTTGGCCGCGGCCTCCTCGGCCTCGGTGACCAGCTTCTCGGCCTCGGTCTGCGCCTTGCGCAGCGCGTCCTCGGCCGCCGTCATGCGCTGCTCGGCGGCCCGGCCCAGCTCGGCGGACCGGCGGCGCGTGGCGTCCGACTCGCTGGCGGTGGCGGAGCGCAGCTGCTCGGCGTGGTCGGTGGCCTCCTGGGCCTGGGTGGAAGCGGCGTTCAGCAGTCGCTCGGCGTCGGTGCGGGCGCGGCGCAGGAGCTGCTCGGCCTCCGCGCGGGCCGCCTCGGCCTCGCTCTGCAGCCGCTGCCGGGCCTCGGCGGCCAGCCGCTCGGCCTCCGCGCGGGCGGCGGACATGGCCTGCTCGGCCTCGGCACGCGACTCGTCCAGCAGACGCCGGGCCTGCTGCTCGGTGCGGGCGCGCAGCTGCTCCGCCCACGCCACGTTCTCGTTGACGTGCGACTCGACGGTCTGCCGGCGCTCGGCGAGCTCCTGGTCGAGCTGCTGGCGCCGGTTGACCGCCTCGGCGTGCAGCTCCGCCTGGAGGCGCGCGGCCTGCTCGGCGTGCTCCTGGAGGATGCGCTGCGTCTGCGCCCGTGCCTGGCTCAACTCGCGCTCGGCGTCGGCGCGGATCTGGTCGGCCTGCACCTGCGCGTTGCGCAGCAACTGCTCGGCCTGGTAGCCGAGGTCGGCGCCGTCGTAGGCGGGCCGGGTCATGATGGTGCGGCGCGCCTCGTGCAGCTTGGCGCGCAGCACCTCGACCTGGTAGCCGAGGTCCTCGGCGTGCTGGATCGCCTTTTCCCGCTCGGTCTTCAGCCGATCCATCTCGGCCTCGAACCGAGAGAGGTGGTCGACGTCAGCCGCCGGCTCTCGCTCCTGGCGTTCGTAGCCCCGCACTGCGCGGTCCCATCCGTCCCCTGGTCGCAAGCCTGTCCAAACGAGCACCGTCCATCCGCCGAACGGGGCCCCCGGGAAATGGTGTCAGATCAACAGCGGAGCACGGGCTGCTGCCCCGCCGCTCGTCCCCCGAAACACGGACCCCGGCGGTCCTGTCGCTCGTGACGGCAGGACCGGGTCGTCCCCGCTCGGGGGACGACCGCCCCCAACCCTACCGGCCCTTATGTACGGGAGTCAGTGCTCAACCGACTCAACGGCCGCCGAAGTGACCAGTTCTGTCAGGACTCCGTGGCAATCCTTGGGGTGCAGGAAGGTGATCCGGGACCCCATCGAGCCGCGCCGCGGCTCGTCGTACAGAACGCGCACGCCCTTGTCGCGGACGGCCGCGGCCTCCGCGTCGACGTCCGCCGTGCCGAAGGCGATGTGGTGCACGCCCTCGCCGTTCTTGGCGAGCCACTTCGCGACGGTGGAGTCCTCGCGGATCGGTTCGAGCAGTTGCAGGTAGGAGGCTCCGCCGTCGGAGGTTTCGTTGATCTTGAGCATGGCCTCGCGCACCCCCTGCTCCTCGTTGACCTCGGTGTGGAACACCTCGAAGCCGTACGTGGTCCGGTAGAACTCGACGGTGGCGTCGAGGTCGTGGCAGGCGATCCCGATGTGGTCGATTCGCGTCAGCATGGAATCAGTGCAACGCCAACGGGGTGGTTACGCAACGTGCGCGCGATCACACCGACGGCCCGATGACGGGGTGGAGCAGCCCTCAGTACATTCGAAGTAAACCCTCGTTCACTCCTCGGCTGAGCAGGCCGGTAAGGGGATCGCAGCTCATGTCTTCTGGAATGTCCGGTACGACCGGCTCGGTGATCGTCGCGGGCGCGCGCACGCCCATGGGGCGACTGCTGGGCTCGCTGAAGTCCTTCTCCGGAGCCGACCTCGGCGGCTTCGCGATCAAAGCCGCCCTCGACCGCGCGGGGATCGGCGGCGACCAGGTGCAGTACGTGATCATGGGCCAGGTGCTCCAGGCCGGGGCGGGGCAGATCCCGGCCCGTCAGGCCGCGGTCAAGGCCGGCATCCCGATGAGCGTGCCGGCGCTCACCGTCAACAAGGTGTGCCTGTCCGGTCTGGACGCCATCGCGCTCGCCGACCAGTTGATCCGTGCGGGTGAGTTCGACATCGTCGTGGCCGGCGGCCAGGAGTCCATGACCAACGCCCCCCACCTCCTGCCGAAGTCCCGCGAGGGCTACAAGTACGGCGCGGTGGAGATGCTGGACTCGATGGCCCACGACGGCCTGACCGACTCCTTCGAGGGCATCGCCATGGGCGCCTCCACGGAGAAGCACAACACCCGCCTGGGCATCGGGCGCGCCGCGCAGGACGAGATCGCCGCCCTGTCCCACCAGCGGGCCGCCGCCGCGCAGAAGAACGGCGTCTTCGAGGCCGAGATCACCCCGGTGGAGATCCCGCAGCGCAAGGGCGACCCGGTCCTGTGCAGCAAGGACGAGGGCATCCGCGGCGACACCACGGCCGAAGGCCTGGGCAAGCTGCGCCCGGCCTTCGCCAAGGACGGCACGATCACGGCCGGCTCCTCCTCGCAGATCTCCGACGGCGCCGCGGCCGTGGTCGTGATGAGCAGGGCCAAGGCCGAGGAGCTGGGCCTGGAGTGGATCGCCGAGATCGGCGCCCACGGCAATGTCGCGGGTCCGGACAACTCCCTTCAGTCCCAGCCCTCCAACGCCATCCTGCACGCCCTGAAGAAGGAGGGCCTGGAGGTCTCCGACCTGGACCTCGTGGAGATCAACGAGGCGTTCGCCGCCGTGGCCGTGCAGTCAATGAAGGACCTCGGCGTGTCCACGGAAAAGGTGAACGTGAACGGCGGCGCCATCGCCCTGGGTCACCCGATCGGGATGTCCGGCGCCCGTCTCGTGCTGCACCTGGCGCTGGAGCTGAAGCGGCGCGGCGGCGGTGTCGGCGCGGCCGCGCTGTGCGGTGGCGGCGGCCAGGGCGACGCGCTGATCGTCCGGGTGCCGAAGGCCTGAGCCGGGTACGGCTCGACCGACCCCCTTTCGTCCGAACCCTTCGTGCGACCCCTTTCGTGCGAACCCCTTCGTACGAACCCTTTCGTACGAACCCTCGTACGCGGACCGCGTACGAGGATCACGTGAACGGAGCTGTGATGCAGGACGTCTCCTCTCTGGTGGCCCAGGCGAGGGAAGGCCGGCCGCGAGCCGTGGCCCGGCTGATCTCCTTGGTGGAGGGGGCGTCCCCGCAGTTGCGGGAGGTCATGCGCACGCTCGCGCCGCTGACCGGCAACGCGTACGTGGTCGGTCTGACCGGCTCCCCGGGCGTGGGCAAGTCGACGTCCACGTCCGCGCTGGTGACCGCGTACCGCAAGCAGGGCAAGCGGGTCGGCGTCCTGGCCGTCGACCCGTCCTCGCCCTTCTCCGGCGGCGCGCTGCTCGGTGACCGGGTGCGGATGTCGGAGCACGCCTCCGACCCGGGCGTCTACATCCGCTCCATGGCCACCCGCGGCCATCTGGGCGGGCTCGCGTGGGCCGCCCCGCAGGCGATCCGCGTCCTGGACGCCGCGGGCTGCGACGTGATCCTGGTCGAGACGGTCGGCGTCGGCCAGTCGGAGGTGGAGATCGCCTCCCAGGCCGACACGTCCGTCGTCCTGCTGGCCCCGGGCATGGGCGACGGGATCCAGGCGGCCAAGGCCGGCATCCTGGAGATCGGCGACGTCTACGTGGTCAACAAGGCCGACCGGGACGGGGCGGACGCCACCGCCCGCGAGCTGAACCACATGCTGGGCCTCGGCGAGGCCCGCGGCCCCGGCGACTGGCGCCCGCCCATCGTCAAGACGGTCGCCGCGCGCGCCGAGGGCGTGGACGAGGTGGTCGAGGCGCTGGAGAAGCACCGGGCCTGGATGGAGGAGCGGGGCGTGCTGGCGGAGCGCCGCCGGGCCCGTGCCGCCCACGAGGTGGAGACCATCGCGGTCACTGCCCTGCGCGAACGCATCGGCGACCTGCACGGCGACCGCCGTCTGAGCGCCCTCGCGGAGCGAATCGTCGCCGGTGAGCTGGACCCCTACCAGGCGGCGGACGAACTGGTGGCGGGACTGACCGAGGGCTGATCCCCGCCTCGTCCGGAAACACCGTGGTCAATCCCGGCGGGTACCGCTAACTTGATCCACATGTTCCTCCTCTTGGCATAGACCGCGCACCGGCGCCGCGTCCCGGCCGACGACCGACCGTCGGCGGACGCGGCGCCTCGGTGTGCCGTCTTCATGCCTTCCGTTGGGGGAACCACTCATGTCCGCGCCCACTTCGTCGCGCCCAGCCCTGCCCGCGCGCCCCTCGTACGCCGCCGTCCTGCGCGTCCCGCACGCGCGCCGCACCTTCACCGCCGCCCTGACCGCACGCCTGTCCTACGGGATGGTGTCGCTCTCGGTGATGCTGGCCGTCACCCGGGCCACCGGGTCGTACGCCGTGTCCGGTGTCGTGATGTCCCTGTTCGGCGCCATGTCGGTCTTCCTGCTGCCCCTGCGAGCGTCCCTCGTCGACCGGTACGGACCACGTCGCGCCCTGCTCCCCATGGCCACGCTCTACGGCGCTCTGCTGTGCGCCCTGGCGGTCCTGACCTGGGAGCCCGGCGCACCGGCCGCGGCCGTCGCCGCGACCGCCGCCCTCGCGGGCGCCTGCGCGCCGCCCCTGGGCCCCACCATGCGCGCCCTGTGGTCCGAACTCGTCGCCGACCGGGGCCTCCTGCTGCGTGCCTACAGCCTGGACGGCGTCGCCGAGGAGCTGCTGTTCGTCTCCGGCCCGGCCCTCGTCGGCGTGCTCGTGGGCTTCGCGTCCCCGGCGTCCGGCCTCCTGCTCAGCGCGCTGCTGATCATCGCCGGTACCTGGGCCTTCGTCACCTCCCCGGTGCTGGCCGGCCCCCGTCCCGCGCCGCGGCGGGAGCGGTCCCGCGGCCGCCTCGCCGGGATCCGCGGCCTCCTGCCGCCGGTCGCCGTGGCCCTGGGCGTCGGCCTGGCGCTCAGTGGAGTGGACCTGCTGGTGATGGCGTTCGCCGCCGAGAAGTCGTACGACACGGCCCTGGTGCCGTGGGTCCTGGGCGCCCTCTCGGCGGGGAGCGCGGTGGGCGGCCTCGTCAACGGGGCGATCGACTGGCGCAGACCCGCCCGGGTGCGCCTGACCTGGTTCGCGGTGGGCCTTGGCCCCGTGATCGCCGTGGCGGGCCTCGCGCCCGGTGTGTGGACCCTGACGGCGGCCATGGCCTGCGCGGGTGCGTTCATCGCTCCGGCGCTGACCACGGCGTATCTGCTGGCCGACGAGACGGCGGCGGAAGAGTCCCGGACGCGGGCCGGAGCGTGGGTGAACGCGGCGGTGAACGCCGGTGGTTCGGGTGGAGCGCTGGTGACGGGACTGCTGATCGGTGCCCTGCCGCTCGGGGTGTGCTTCCTGCTGGCGGGAGGGGTGTCCGTGGCGGCGGCGCTGGTCGCGGCACCGTGGCGGCGCCGGTAGGCGCGTTCCGCCCGTCCCGGCTCCGGGGCCTCGGGTCACCCCGGGGTCCCGGACGCTCGGCCGGGCTCAGGGACGACCGCGCTGCGCCCGCAGATGCTCGGCGATCGGCTTCAGGGACTTGTCCAGTTCCCTCAGCGCCTCGTGGTCGAGCAGGTCGATGAAGTGCCTGCGCACGGAGGCCACGTGGTGCGGCGCGACCTTCCGCATGGTCTCCAGGCCGTGCTCGGTGAGGACCGCGTACAGGCCCCGGCGGTCGGACTCGCAGTTCTCACGGCGCACCAGGTTCGCGTTCTCCATGCGGGTGATCTGGTGCGAGAGGCGGCTCTTGGACTGGAGGGTGGCGGACGCGAGGTCGCTCATGCGCATCCGCATGTCCTCCGACTCGGAGAGATTCACCAGGATCTCGTAGTCGTTCATCGTCAGGCCGAACGGCTGAAGGTCCTTTTCGAGCTGGTACGTCAACAGCCTGTTGACCTCCAGGTGGGTGCGCCAGGCGCACTGCTCCGCATCGGTCAGCCAGGGCGTGGCCGTCTCGGTCTCCATGAATGAAGTCTACCTAAGAAGTTGAAAGACGAACTAGCGAGAGTGGTGTGACGCCGCGCATGCGTTCGATGTCACACTCCGCAGACTACCGCTCACACGCCGAAGCGACGCTGGAGATCTCCCAGCTGTCCGGGAAGGCGCGTCTGGCCGGCGTGCTGTCCGCGGGTTCCGGACACGCTTCCCCCTCCGGGTACCCCGGGCTCGTCCGGAAGCACCCCCGCCGCCTGCTCCGCCATGAGGCTCTCGCTCGACTGGAGCAGGACCGTCCCGGCGCCCACGAACTCGAACTGGTGCTCCTCCCCGGAGACCGGTCCGAGGCCCGTCATCGAACGCAGCCCGCCCAGTACGCCGGTCAGGTACCCGTGGTCGTAGTGATGGCACGGGGACGGGCAGTCGGCCCAGCCGACCAGCGCCTGCGGGTCCACCCGGATCGGGGGCTCCATGAACACCACGGGGCCGTTGGAGGCGGCCACGAACTTCCCGGTTCCGATGAGGGTGAGGAAGCCGGGCACGATCGACTGCTTCAGCGCGAGAGTTGGCTGGAATGCGAGCAGATTGCCGGAGCGAATGGTCAGATTGCCGTCGTCCAGGTCGAAGGAGTTGACATCGAAGGCCCGGTCGGCGAGCAGCATCCGGCCCGAGCCCTGGGCCACCACCCAGTCGCTCGCGTGCAGAGGCGAATGGAACGACGTACGGGTCAGCAGGTCCAGCGCGCCGTGCCCGATGCCGTTGAACTCGATCGCCCCGTAGTAGGCGATCATCTTCCCCTTCTGGAGGAACCACTGGCTCCCCTTGAGCTCCACGCAGAAGGTGTACGGGTTCACGTTGTCGTCGGCCGGCAGGGTGCTCGGGTCGTGGACCACCGGCCCGGCGCCGGGCGTTCCGTACGCGCTCACAGCTTCTCCTCCGACGCCTGGACGTACACCGTGCCGTTGCCGCTCAGCTCCAGCTGGAAGCCCTCGCCGGAGCCGCGGCCCACCATCTCGCGCCAGCCCAGCGCGGTGGAGAGCTTGTTGCGGACGTCGCCGTGGTGGGCGACGTAGGCCTGCGGGTCGACGTGGACGGGGCGCTGCGGGGTGATCGGCACCTCGAAGACGCCGCCGTGCGCCATGACCGCCACCGAGCCGTGGCCCTGGAGGGTCGTGGTGAACAGGCCCTGACCCGTCACCTGGCCCCGTACCATGCCCATGACCCCGCCCTGCGAGCCCATGAACATGGTCCCCTGCTGGAGCGTGCCCTCGAAGGCGAGCAGACGGTCCGCCTCCACGTACAACGTGTCACCCGTCATCTCGATCAGGTGCACATGGTGACCGCCGTGCCCGAAGTACACCGTGCCGCTGCCCTCCACGGTCATCAGCGGTGTCGCCTCACCCGCCACCCGGCGCCCGATCATCGACATCAGACCGCCCTGGCCGCCTTGGATGTTGGGCGTGAACTCCACGTCACCCCGGTAGGCGAGCATCGCGCCGCGCTGACTGAACAGACGCCGGCCGGGCACGACCGCCGCCTCGACCATCTTCGAGTTGATCTCCCGGAAGGTCATCTCACAGGTCCCCCGCGATCGTGTTCCGCTCGCTCGGCTGGACGTACACCAGCCCGTCCCCCTCGAACCGGATCTGGAAGGCCTCCCCGCCGCCCTCCCCGAGGAACGTGCGGAAGGTCACCCCGGACTGGAAGGACTGCCGGACGTTCCCCTGGTGCGCGACGTAGGCGCCGGGGTCGACGATCAGCGGGTACTGCGGGCTGACCCTGAGCACCACCGCCGGCCCGTCCGACATGATCGCCGCCTGCCCGTGCCCCTCGACCGTGGTCGTGAACAGCCCGTTGCCCTGGGAGGCGCCGCGCAGCCCGGTGAACGTCGTGCCCGTCCTGAGCGCGGCGTCGGTCGCGAGCAGGTTGCTCGACTCCACGTACAGCTTGTCCCCCTGGAGATGGACCAGATTGATCTCGGCCGCCCGGTCGGCGAACCAGCACGTCCCCTGCCCCCGCACCTCCATCACCGTCATCTGCTCGCCGGTGAGCCGCCGGGTCACCATGCCGCGCAGGCCCTCGCCGCCACCGGTCAGCCTCTTGAACGCCATCTGCCCGTCGTACGCGACCATCGAGCCGTTCTTCGCCTTCACGGCATCCCCGGTCATGTCGACGGCGAGCACCCTGCTGTCTTGAAGTCGGAACATCGCCACGCAGCGAAGGTAGCGGCGGACGGGGGCGGCCGACAGGGTCCACGGGGGGACAACGACCCTGATTCACACCCTTACGGGTCGGCCGCGGGCACCCCCTGACCGGACCCGCGCGGTGGGTTTGCCACAATGGACGAACGTTTGTGCTCGCATTCACAAGCCGGCCGGCGCCCCTCCAGCGGCCCGCCGGTCCGTCTCCCACCGAAGGTGACCCGTGGACATCAAGACCGCCACCGCCCTCCGCCGCCTCCGCCTGGTCTCCGCCCCCGAGGCGGTCTCCTTCCTCCTGCTGCTGGTCTGCTCGGTCCTGAAGCGGACCACGGACTTCAACGCGGTGCCCGTGATGGGCGCGATCCACGGCGTCCTGTTCATCCTGTACGTGATCTTCTGGGCCGACGCCTGGAACCGCGCCAAGTGGTCGCTGGGGACCGCCGCCCTCTACTTCGTCCTCTCGGTCCTGCCCACCGGCGGCTTCTTCGCCGAGCGCAGGCTCAAGCGCGAGGCCGAGGACGCGGTGATCGCCTCCCGCGCCCGCCGCGAAGGAGTCGTGAGCGCGTGATCGTCGCCTTTTCCGTGACCCCGCTCGGGGTCGGCGAGGACGTGGGGGAGTACGTCGCCGACGCCGTCCGGGTCGTCCGCGAGTCCGGACTGCCCCACCGCACCGACGCGATGTTCACCTCCGTCGAGGGCGAGTGGGACGAGGTCATGGACGTCGTCAGGCGTGCCGTCGCCGCGGTGGAGGCACGCGCCCCGCGCGTGTCCCTGGTCCTCAAGGCGGACATCCGTCCCGGCGTGACGGACGGCCTCACCGCCAAGGTGGAGCGGGTCGAGAGGTACCTCGCCCAACAGGGTGGGCAGGAAGAGCAGGCGGAGTAGGCGGAGTAGGCACCCGGCGGCGCGTCGTGGGACTCCCGTCCCACCCGCGCCGCCCGTTTCGCGCGCCTCACCCGCCCGAGACCAGCGCCATCCCCAGCGGTGTGCGCTCGTACAGCACCTGGTGCCCGTACCGGCGGGACGTGAGCAGGCCGGCGTCCCGCAGCACCGTCAGATGCGCCGACACCGACGACGGAGCCAGTCCCAGCCGGTGGGCCAGGGCCGTCGTCGTCGCCGGATCGGTCAGCGCGGCCAGTACCGCGGCCCGCCCCCGCCCCAGCAGCCGCACCAGGGCCTCGCCGCCCTCCGCGCCCGGCCGGGCCCACAGGCCCGCCAGACCCCGCGCCGGATACACCAGCGTGGGCTGCCAGGGCGGGTCGTAGCCGCTGATCACGTCCGGCCAGGAGAACACGCTCGGCATCAGCACCAGGCCCCGCCCGCCGAGGTCGCGCCCGTGCTCGCCCGGCCAGTCGACCGTCAGCGTCCGGCCGTCCCAGGACATCCGCCGGTCCAGCTCCGGCAGCAGCGCCCCCAGCCCCACCTCGGCCAGCCGCCGCGAGTGGAAGGCCACGTCGGCCTCGAGGAGCGCCCGCAGCCGGGGCCATTCCGGCTCGACCAGCGCGTGCCACGCGGCCTCCATCAGGTCGGCCAGCTCCCGCACCGCGCGCCCCGGATCGGCGAGCATCGCCCGCCCCCGGGCCGACTCCAGCGCACCCGGCGTATCGGCGAGCGCCCGCGCCAGCTCCTCCCGCGCCGTCCCGGGGTCCGCCGCCCGCAACTGGGCGATCTCGTCCTCGAAGACGGCCGCCGGCCCGATCGGCGGCGGCCCGAGGAAGTCGGGGCTGTGCCCGCGCCGGGGCATGAGCAGCCACAGCGGGGCGAGGTCCAGCTCCCGCGCGGCCTCCCGGATGCGACGCAGCCAGTACGGGTGGTACCCGTGCCGGTCCGGCCGCCGCAGCGTCCGCACCGCCTCCTGCGTCTCCCACAGCGGCGACACCGCGAACCGGCACCGCATGAGGTCGTCGTCCCCGAAGTGCAGACGGAACGGCACGGCACCCCCAGCAAGAGCAGCGAAGAACAGCGAAGACGGCGAAGATTCGGCGGAGGCCGAAACTCTACGCCGCCCGCCCCTGCCACCGGCACGCTGCGGCCCATGCAGCAAGCCCCCGAGCCCGCCCCCGCCCCGCAGACCCCGGACCAGCCGGAGCCCCCGCCCGTGAGCGCCCCCGCACCGGAACCGACGGGCTACGCCCGGGTCCTCGCCGTGCCCGAGTTCCGGGCGGTCTTCGCCGCCCACGCCCTCTCCCTGCTCGGCGTGGTCGTCAGCGAGATCGCCCTGTCGGTCCTGGTCTACGACCTCACCGGCTCGCCCCTGATGAGCGCCCTCACCTTCGCGCTGGGCTTCCTGCCGTACGTCGTCGGCGGCACCCTCCTCGCCGGGATCGCCGACCGCTTCCCGGCCCGCCGGGTGCTCGTCGTCTGCGACCTGGTCTGCGCCGCCTGCGTGGCCCTCATGGTGGCGCCGGTGTCCCACATCGGCGTCCTGCTCGTCCTGCGCTGCGTGCTCGCCGTCGTGTCCCCGGTGTTCCAGGGGACGCGCATGGCCACCCTCACCGACATCCTCGGGGACGGCGACCTGTTCGTCCTCGGCCGCTCCCTGCTGCGGATCGTCTCGCAGAGCGCGCTGCTCGTCGGCTACGGCCTCGGTGGCCTGCTGCTCACCGTGGTCAACCCCCGGCACGCCCTGCTCATCACCGTCGGCACCTTCCTGACCTCGGCGGTGTTGCTCCGCTTCGGCACCCGGCGCCGCCCGCCGCGCACCGTTCGGCCCGGCGCCCTGGTCGGCGACTCGCTCCGGGGCGCCCGGAAGGTCCTCGCCGACCGCCGGACCAGGGTGCTGCTCCTGCTGTTCTGGCTGCCGCCGATGTTCGCGGTCGTGCCCGAGGCGCTGGCGGCGCCGTACGCCGCCGCGCTCGGCGCCGGCTCCACCGGCCTCGGCCTGCTGATGTGCGCGCTGCCCGTCGGCACGATCGCGGGCGAGCTGTACGCCGGCTCCCGGCTGCGGCCCGCCGCCCGCGAGCGGATCGCCCTCCCGCTGGTCTGCCTCATGCTGCTGCCGTACCTCGGCTACGCCCTGCACCCGGACCTCACCGTCTCCCTCCTCCTGCTGCTGCTGTCGGGCACCGGGTCGGCGTACACGCTCGGCCTGGACCAGTGGTTCGTGCGGGCGGTGCCCGAGGAACTGCGCGGCCGGGCGATGACCCTGCTGACCGCCGGACTCATGACGATCCAGGGCGTGGGCATGGCGCTGGCCGGGGTCGCGGCGGAGTTCGCCGGGCTGACCGCGACGGTCGCGGGGGCCGGAATCCTGGGGACGGTGTGCTGCGTGGGGCTGGCGGTGGCCGCCCGCCGGACCGAAAGCTGAGACGGGGCTGAGCCGGATATGACCGACGGGTAGGGTCTGGTGACGTGCCGAAGCCCCTCAGTCTCCCTTTCGACCCCATCGCCCGCGCCGACGAGCTCTGGAAGCAGCGCTGGGGAAGCGTGCCGTCGATGGCCGCGATCACCTCGATCATGCGCGCCCACCAGATCCTGCTGGCCGAGGTCGACGCGGTGGTCAAGCCGTACGGGCTGACCTTCGCGCGCTACGAGGCCCTGGTGCTGCTCACCTTCTCCAAGGCGGGCGAGCTGCCGATGTCCAAGATCGGCGAACGTCTGATGGTGCACCCCACCTCCGTGACGAACACCGTGGACCGGCTGGTCAGGTCCGGTCTCGTGGCCAGGCGCCCCAACCCCAACGACGGGCGCGGCACGCTCGCCGTCATCACCGACAAGGGCCGCGAGGTGGTCGAGTCGGCCACCCGCGACCTGATGGCGATGGAGTTCGGACTCGGGGCCTACGACGCCGAGGAGTGCGGCGAGATCTTCGCGATGCTGCGGCCGCTGCGGATCGCCGCGCACGACTTCCACGAGGACTGAGGGGCCGCGTTCCACGAGGACTGGCGGGCCGCGACAGGGGCCGGCCGCTCCACGGCCACCCGGGGCAAGATCTCCCGGAACGGGTGGTTACGCTCGTCCCCATGAAACGAAGCGTGCTGACCCGCTACCGGGTCATGGCCTACGTCACCGGTGTGCTGCTGGTCCTGCTGACTCTCGGCGTGATCGCCAAGTACGTGCTGGGCATCAACGGCGCGGCGAGCTTCACGAGCGTCGTCGGCATCGCGCACGGCTGGCTGTACGTCGTGTACCTGGTGTTCGCCTTCGACCTGGGCTCCAAGGCCAAGTGGCCGGTCGCCAAGCAGCTGTGGGTGCTCCTCGCGGGGACCGTCCCGACCGCCGCCTTCTTCGTCGAGCGCCGGGTCAGCCGCGAGCTGGAGTCCCGGCTCGCCGCGCAGGACGAGGCCCCCGCGGTGGCCAAGGCGTAGGCACGCGCCACCGCCGTACGGAACCCGTACGGCGGTCAGCCGTCGACATTTACTTGGACGTCCTAGTAAATTCGAGGGTATGGACGCTGACGCCATCGAGGAGGGCCGCCGCCGCTGGCAGGCCCGGTACGACGCCGCACGCAAGCGCGAGGCGGACTTCACCACGCTCTCCGGCGACCCCGTGGAGCCGGTGTACGGCCCCCGGCAGGGAGACACGTACGAGGGATTCGAGCGGATCGGCTGGCCGGGGGAGTACCCCTTCACCCGCGGCCTGTATCCGACCGGCTACCGGGGACGCACCTGGACGATCCGGCAGTTCGCCGGGTTCGGCAACGCCGAGCAGACCAACGAGCGCTACAAGATGATCCTCGGCAACGGCGGAGGCGGGCTCTCGGTCGCCTTCGACATGCCGACGCTCATGGGCCGCGACTCCGACGACCCGCGTTCCCTGGGCGAGGTCGGCCACTGCGGCGTGGCCATCGACTCGGCGGCCGACATGGAGGTGCTGTTCAAGGACATCCCGCTCGGTGACGTCACCACGTCGATGACGATCAGCGGGCCGGCCGTCCCCGCCTTCTGCATGTACCTGGTCGCCGCGGAGCGGCAGGGCGTGGACGCCGCCGTCCTCAACGGCACGCTCCAGACGGACATCTTCAAGGAGTACATCGCGCAGAAGGAGTGGCTCTTCCAGCCCGAGCCGCATCTGCGCCTCATCGGCGACCTGATGGAGCACTGCGCCTCCAGGATCCCCGCGTACAAGCCGCTGTCCGTCTCCGGCTACCACATCCGCGAGGCGGGGGCGACGGCCGCGCAGGAGCTGGCGTACACGCTGGCGGACGGCTTCGGATACGTCGAACTGGGGCTGAGCCGCGGTCTCGACGTCGACGTCTTCGCGCCCGGCCTGTCCTTCTTCTTCGACGCGCACCTCGACTTCTTCGAGGAGATCGCCAAGTTCCGCGCGGCGCGCCGCATCTGGGCCCGGTGGATGCGGGACGTCTACGGGGCGAAGACCGACAAGGCGCAGTGGCTGCGCTTCCACACGCAGACCGCCGGGGTCTCGCTGACCGCGCAGCAGCCGTACAACAACGTCGTGCGTACGGCCGTCGAGGCGCTCGCGGCGGTGCTCGGCGGCACCAACTCGCTGCACACCAACGCGCTCGACGAGACGCTCGCGCTGCCGAGCGAGCAGGCCGCGGAGATCGCGCTGCGCACCCAGCAGGTGCTGATGGAGGAGACCGGGGTCGCCAACGTGGCCGATCCGCTGGGCGGTTCGTGGTACATCGAGCAGCTGACGGACCGGATCGAGGCGGACGCCGAGAAGATCTTCGAGCAGATCAAGGAGCGCGGACTGCGCGCGCACCCCGACGGACAGCACCCGATCGGGCCGATCACGTCGGGCATCCTGCGGGGGATCGAGGACGGGTGGTTCACCGGCGAGATCGCGGAGTCGGCGTTCCAGTACCAGCGGGCGCTGGAGAAGGGCGACAAGAGGGTCGTGGGCGTCAACGTCCACACCGGCTCGGTCACCGGCGATCTGGAGATCCTGCGGGTCAGCCACGAGGTGGAGCGGGAGCAGGTGCGGATGCTCGGCGAGCGGAAGGCCGCGCGGGACGACAGCGCCGTGCGCTCCGCGCTGGACGCGATGCTGGCGGCCGCCCGCTCCGGCGCCAACATGATCGAGCCGATGCTCGACGCGGTACGCGCCGAGGCGACGCTGGGTGAGATCTGCGGGGTGCTGCGGGACGAGTGGGGGGTCTACACGGAGCCCGCGGGGTTCTGAGGGCCAGGAGCAGGAGGGGGCGCCGGGGCGGGTTGATCCGTCCCGGCGCCCCCTCAGCCGTTCGCCGCCAGCCCGGTCAGAAGGAGCCGGGTGAGGTCGTGCACCCATCGCTCGTCCGCCGGTTCGTCGCTGACCAGGGTGCGGTGCACCACCGCGCCCGCGACGACGTCGAAGATCAGGCCGACCGTGCGGGCGGCCTCCTCCGGGTCCGGTTCCGGGGGGAGTTCGCCGCGCGTCTGGGCGCGGGCGCGGCCCTCCAGGACCAGGTGCTTCTGGCGGTCCACGATCGAGGTGCGGATCCGTTCGCGCAGGGCCTCGTCGCGGGTCGACTCGGCGACCACGGCCATCAGGCCGCTCTTGGTCTCGGGCCGGGCCAGGATCGCCGCGAACTGGTGCACCACGCCCTCGATGTCGGCGGCGAGGCTGCCGCGGTCGGGGAGGCGGAGCTCGTCGAAGAGTTCGGCGACGGCGTCGACCACGAGTTCGTTCTTGCCGGCCCAGCGGCGGTACAGCGTCGTCTTCGCGACCCCGGCCCGGGTGGCCACGTCCCCCAGGGTGAGCCCGGACCAGCCCAGCTCCACCAACGCCGCCCGGGTGGCGGCCAGGATCGCCGCATCCGCGGCGGCGCTGCGCGGCCGGCCGGCGCGGGCGATCGGGGTGCGGCTCTGCATTCCCTGACCATAACCGGACCGAAAACGAGTGATTCCTGTCCGGTCGTGAGAGAGATCACCGCGATGAGCTTCCGCGAGGGCACCCGGTGCCATTACGCTACGTGCCGTAGCGAAACGCGGGCGCGAGCCCGCGTCCGAGCGACGACCACAGGGCGCCAGGTGGGGACCGGGAGCCCGCGGCGGTACGGCTTTCCCGGCGGTTTTCACTCAGGCGGGCAGAACGGGGGAGGATAGGCGCATGCAGCCACGGAACATGTCCATGAGCGGAGTCGTCGACCTTGCCGCGGTGAAGGCGGCCCAGGAGGCCAAGGCGAAGGCGGAGCAGGCGCGCGCCCAAGCGGCCAGGGAGGGCGGCGCGGGGGCGGTCTCCCCGGCCGATCTCGTCATCGACGTCGACGAGGCCGCTTTCGAGCGCGATGTCCTCCAGCGGTCGGCCGAGGTACCGGTCGTCATCGACTTCTGGGCCGAGTGGTGTCAGCCCTGCAAGCAGCTGAGCCCGGTCCTGGAGCGGTTGGCCGTCGAGTACAACGGGCGCTTCCTCCTCGCCAAGATCGACGTCGACGCCAACCAGTTGCTGATGCAGCAGTTCGGCGTCCAGGGGATCCCCGCGGTCTTCGCGGTGGTCGCGGGCCAGGCCCTGCCCCTGTTCCAGGGCGCGGCGGCAGAGGCGCAGATCCGGGAGACGCTGGACCAGCTGGTGCAGGTCGCCGAGCAGCGGTTCGGGCTGACCGGCCTGACCGTCGAC
The DNA here is from genome assembly GCF_052663305.1 of Streptomyces cyslabdanicus. Taxonomy (NCBI): domain Bacteria; kingdom Bacillati; phylum Actinomycetota; class Actinomycetes; order Kitasatosporales; family Streptomycetaceae; genus Streptomyces; species Streptomyces cyslabdanicus. The sequence goes on along the minus strand of NZ_JBQRUW010000021.1, from coordinate 18,425 downwards.
CCGGACGCCGAGGCGGGCGCCGAGGCGGCCCCGCAAGTCCCGGTCGGCCCGTACGACGCACTGCTGAACGCGGCCTCGCAGGCCCTCGACGCCGGCGACCTGGGCGGCGCGGTCCAGGCGTACAAGAACGTGCTGGCCGACGACCCGGGCAACCCGGAGGCCAAACTCGGCCTGGCGCAGGCCGAGTTGCTCCAGCGGGTGCAGGGCCTGGACCCGCAGCGGGTGCGCAAGGAGGCGGCCGAGAAGCCCGCCGACGTGCAGGCGCAGATCATCGCCGCCGACCTGGACCTGGTGGGCGGTCACGTGGAGGACGCGTTCGGCCGGCTCATCGACACCGTGCGGCGCACCGCCGGTGAGGACCGGGACACGGTGCGGCTGCGGCTGCTGGAGCTCTTCGAGGTCGTCGGGGCCGAGGACCCGCGAGTGACGGGGGCGCGCCGGGCGTTGGCGCGGGCGCTGTTCTGATCCGGGCCAATGCTCCTGCGGTGGCCAGTCGTTGAACCTCACGGCCTGTGATGCCCGAGTGAAGGATTGGCCGAGGGGCCGTCAGTGCGGCCGCGCTTTACCAAAACTTGGTAAGCGCGGCCGCTGTTACTGGCAGTAAATCAGGGGTGTGCTTCCGCCCGGTTCCAGCCGGAGATGGGGCGTTTTGTTCTGCCCTTCGTTGCCACCCAGTGTCGCCGTTCGAGACCGGTGAGTCGTGTCCCGGTGGCCCGGCCGTTACCAGCGAGTAACGAACCCCCTTGTGCGGGCGGCGAGAATGCACCACGATCGGCGACGCTCGGTCCATCCCCGTACCCCGGCAGCCGGCCGGGTCATGGGGTGCCTGGGTCCCCACCGAGCAGGGGCGGCGGTAGTGACGCCGACCCTTGGGACAGGGGGGTCTTCGCCGGCTGGCGAAGCCTGTCCAGCAAGGTTGTGCGTGATGCGTGTCAGGCGCGACCAGTGGTTGTCGCTCGGGGGTGATCGCCGGTGATTCGGGCGCGGTTGGCGTCACCGAGTACGGGCGCTCTCCTTCCCGAGGACGTAGCACTTCTCCCATCCCTGCCCGGCCGAACCGCCGGCCGGTGGTGAGCCGGGCCAGGAGATGTACGTCCGAGAAGGAGGAAAAATGGAGTCCCAAGTGCGTGGCGGGACCAGATGGAAGCGGTTCGCTGTGGTCATGGTGCCCAGCGTGGCCGCGACGGCGGCGATAGGCGTGGCCCTGGCTCAGGGTGCCCTCGCCGCGTCGTTCAGCGTGTCGGGCCAGTCGTTCAAGGTGACGGCGGACCGGCTCGAAGGCAAGGGGTTCTCCCAGTACGGCGCGATCGACTCGGGGAAGAGCCTCGACGGCAGCAAGGACGAGAACCACCCGGTCGCGGTCTCGGCGTTCAGGACGGCCACGATCAACAACCTGTGCCAGTCGGTCGTCACCCCGACGCCCTTCGGCAACGTGAGCCTGATCCTGAAGGCGGGCGGCGGCAAGTCGCCGGTGGAGGCCGAGAACCTCTACATCGACGTCGCCGACCTCACGGCCGACGCCACGTTCACCAACATGGACATCGGTGTCGCCGCCGGAAGCATCGACAAGGGTCCGGGCGTCAAGGCGGGCGAGCTCAAGAACAAGCAGACCAGCCCCTTCGGGTTCGCCCAGCAGGCCGAAACGGCCACGCTGACCGGCGTGAAGCAGACGGCGTGGGCGACCACCGCCGGAACCTTCAAGCTCAGCGGACTCAGCATGTCACTGGCGACGGGTACCAAGGAGTGCTACTAGGCACTCGGTGACGGGCGGGGGAGCCGATGGCGCCCCCGCCCGTTCCACCTTCCACCCGCTCTTCACACACCCCCCACACCGACCAAGCACCACCCTCATCACAGCAACGCCGCACCAGGGAGCTGTTTTCCATGAGCGCCGAGACTCCTGCCGAAGCCGGCCAGTTCACCCGCCGGAGGCTGCAGTTCCGCGCCTGGCGGGGCACACGTCCGTTCTGGGCCGGTCTGTTCGTCCTGCTCGGCGGCTTTCCGATCATGTACTTCCCGTACGCCCACCTCCAGCTCGGTCATCTGACGCTGGCGATGGCCACCACCGCGGGAGCCGGGTCCCTGATCATCGGCGTGCTCCTCGTCGTCCTGGGCGTCAGCCTCTGGTTCCAGAAGCACATCCGGGTGTTCGCGGGTGTCGCGGCGATCCTGCTGGCGCTGGTGTCCATCCCGGTGTCCAACTTCGGCGGCTTCGTCATGGGCTTCCTGCTCGCGCTCATCGGCGGCGCGATGGCCGTGGCCTGGGCGGAGGGCGTACCGCCCGCTCCGGAGGACGTCGAGCGGGCCGGCCCGGTACCGGGCGGTGCTCCCGAGGCCGAGCCCGGCCCGCTGGTGGACCCGATGGTGGACCCGGTGGGTGAGGGCGGCCCCTCCCAGAACCTCGAGGCGCTGGGGGAGAACGACCTGTCAGGAACGAGCCCGGCCAACGGGGCGAACGGGAGGCGAAGTGCCGGCTGACGAGGTGACTCACGGGACGGGAGTGGAGGAGTTCCGTGTGAGAACCGGGCCGCGCCACGCGGCACCCAAGAAGCCGCTGTTCACCAGGTTCCACATGCCGGCCGGCAAGGCGATAGCCATGGCGGCGATGCCGACCGCGGTCCTCATGGGGATGGGCCTCACATCGACGCACGCCGTCGCCGACAACAACGCGCCGACGCCGTCCGCCAAGAGCCTGACCGCCGACGAGTACAAGGACTGTGTCGCGGCGCTGGACGACCCCCAGGACAAGGCCTCGGCCTCGCCGACGCCGTCCGCCTCCGCGAGCGCCGGCGACGCCGCGGAGGACGGCGGCGCCACCGCGAAGCCGGCGTCCCCGGCCACGTCCGCCACGGGGCAGGACAGCCAGGCGGACCGCAACGGTCAGAACGGCCGGCAGGACGCGTCCTCCTCGCACGCCTCCTCCTCGCCCGGCACGGCCTCCGGCGACAAGGCCGCGCCCGAGCCGGCCCCCACCGCCTCCCAGAGTCAGCCCGGCGGTTCGGGGACCGGGGGAGCCGCCACCGCGGCCCCGTCGGCAGCCGGGAGCGGCGGCGTGCTGGGGACCGTCGGCGACGCGCTCGGAGGCGTCGGGGATGCGCTCGGAGGCCTCCTCGCCGGCGGCAAGCAGGGCTCCGGGGCCTCCGCGGACCCGGGGGTCGCGCCGTCCGCCTCCGCCTCGCCCGCGGCGGGCGGGGCGAAGGACACGGGCGCCGGCGTCTCCGACCCGGTCGAGGACACCGCCCGGAAGGTCACCGACACCGTCACGGACACGGTCGGGGGCACCGTGAAGGACACGGCCGGCACGGTGTCCGGGACGGCCGAGGAGGCCGGGAAGGCCGTCGAGGGCGTCCAGGGCGCGGTCGGCGAGGCGGCAGGTGAGGCGGCCGACGCGGCGACGGCCTCTCCGAGCCCGTCGGCGAGTTCCACGACGGACCCGGAGGACTGCCCTGTCGCCACCGACACCGTGGGCGGCGTGGACAACAAGCTGCTCGTGGCCGACGACCCCTGGTACCTGGACGCCAGTTCGCTGCTGCTGAAGGGCGCCGACTACCAGGGCGTCGTGGAGGTGCGCACGGCCAGTGGCAAGGTCAAGAGGGTGCTGAAGTACGTCATTTCGCAGGGCACCGACATCGGCGACCTGCACCAGACGGTGAACGACAAGCAGGCCGGCAAGACCTACCACGTGCAGGCCGCCAAAGGCTCGACGTCCACGATCCGCGGCGGCGACACGGTGATGTACACCGAGAGCATCTCCGGCAACCTGTTCGGGCTGATCCCCATCACCTTCAGCCCGGACGACCCTCCGCCGCTGAACATCCCGCTGATCTACTTCACCAAGGTCAAGGTGGTCCAGGCGGCCCAGTTCGGCGGCAACCTGCACGTCCCCGGAATGCACGTGTACACCACCGACTGACCGGCCGCGGGCCCGTCCGGGAGCCGCGACACCGCTGAGGGCGCCCCCTGTGCGCAGGGGGCGCCCTCAGTCATGTGCCGGTCTGTGGCGATCCGCGCCGGTCGGCCGCGCGCGCTCAGTCGCGGGAGCCGCCGCCCAGGTGGTGGACGCGGACCATGTTGGTGGTGCCGGGGACGCCGGGGGGCGAGCCGGCGGTGATGATGACCGTGTCGCCGGGGGCGAACCGGTTGAGCTTGACCAGCTCCTGGTCGACCAGGTCGACCATCTCGTCGGTGCTGTTGACGAACGGCACCACGTGCGACTCCACCCCCCAGCTGAGCGCGAGCTGGTTGCGGGTGGACTCGTCGGTGGTGAACGCCAGGATCGGCTGGCAGGCGCGGTAGCGGGACAGCCGGCGGGCCGTGTCGCCGGACTGGGTGAAGGCCACCAGGCCCTTGCCGCCCAGGAAGTCGGCGATCTCGCAGGCGGCGCGGGCCACCGAACCGCCCTGCGTGCGCGGCTTCTTGCCGGGGACCAGCGGCTGCAGGCCCTTGGAGAGCAGCTCCTCCTCCGCCGCCCGGACGATCTTCGACATCGTCTTGACGGTCTCGACCGGGTAGGCGCCCACGCTGGACTCGGCCGACAGCATGACCGCGTCGGCGCCGTCCAGGATCGCGTTGGCCACGTCGGAGGCCTCGGCGCGGGTCGGACGGGAGTTGGTGATCATCGACTCCATCATCTGGGTCGCCACGATCACCGGCTTGGCGTTGCGCCGACACAGCTCGATCAAGCGCTTCTGCACCATGGGGACCTTTTCGAGCGGATACTCGACGGCCAGGTCGCCGCGGGCCACCATCACGCCGTCGAAGGCCATCACGACGTCCTGCATGTTCTCCACCGCCTGCGGCTTCTCCACCTTGGCGATGACGGGGACGCGGCGGCCCTCCTCGTCCATGACCCGGTGGACGTCGGAGACGTCCTTGGCGTCGCGGACGAAGGACAGGGCGACCATGTCGCAGCCCATGCGCAGCGCGAAGCGCAGGTCCTCGACGTCCTTCTCGGACAGCGCGGGCACGTTCACCGCGGCGCCGGGCAGGTTGATGCCCTTGTGGTCGGAGATGACGCCGCCCTCGATGACGATCGTCCTCACCCGCGGGCCCTCGACGTCCAGGACCTTCAGCTCGACGTTGCCGTCGTTGATGAGGACCTGGTCGCCGCGCGAGACGTCGGCCGGCAGCCCCTTGTACGTCGTGCCGCAGATGTGCTTGTCGCCCGGGACGTCCTCGGTGGTGATGGTGAACTCGTCACCCCGCTCGAGCTCCACCGGACCCTCGGCGAAGGTCTCCAGCCGGATCTTCGGACCCTGGAGGTCCGCGAGGACGGCGATGGCCCGGCCGGTCTCCTTGGCCGCGGCGCGGACACGGTCGTACCGTGCCTGGTGCTCGGCGTGCGTGCCGTGGCTGAAGTTGAAACGGGCCACGTTCATGCCCGCCTCGATCATGGCGACGAGCATCTCGTGGGAGTCGACCGCTGGGCCGAGAGTACAGACGATTTTCGAACGGCGCATGGGGCGATCCTATCGGTTTGTTTCGCTCCGGAATATTCCGTCAGGTGGAAGATACAAATGGGCGCCTTCGCGCTCACTCGAGTGCCGGTCGAAATTCCGTGGACGTGCTCAGCCGTCCTTTCCGACCAGCGCGTAAGTCTGGACGGCGATCTCCATTTCCTCGTCCGTGGGAACCACGGCCACGGCGATCCGCGCGCCCTCGGGCGAGATCAGCCGCGCCCCGTCGCCGCGTACGGCGTTCCGCTCGCGGTCCACCGCCAGGCCCAGCCCTTCCAGGCCCTCGAGGGCGGCCTCGCGCACGAAGGCCGCGTTCTCGCCGACCCCGGCCGTGAAGGCGAGAGCGTCCACGGTGCCGAGTACCGCGTAATAGGCGCCCACGTACTTCTTCAGCCGATGGATGTAGATCTCGAACGCGAGCCGTGCCGTGTCGTCGCCCTCCTCCATCCGGCGCCGAATCTCCCGCATGTCGTTCTCGCCGCACAGGCCGAACAAACCGCTCTTCTTGTTGAGGAGAGTGTCGACCTCGTCCATGGACATTCCGCCGACTCTCTGCAAATGGAAGATGACGGCCGGGTCGAGGTCACCGGAACGCGTTCCCATCACCAGTCCCTCCAGCGGCGTGAACCCCATGGAGGTGTCCACGCACCGGCCGCCCCGGACCGCCGAGGCCGACGCGCCGTTGCCCAGGTGCAGCACGATGACGTTGACGTCCTCGGGGGCCCTGCCCAGCAGCTCGGCGGTCGCCCGGGAGACGTAGGCGTGCGAGGTGCCGTGGAAGCCGTAGCGCCGCACCCGGTACCGGTCGGCGGTCTGAGCGTCGATCGCGTAGCGCGCCGCGGACTCCGGCATGGTCGTGTGGAACGCCGTGTCGAAGACGGCGACCTGCGGCAGGTCGGGGCGCAGCGCCATGGCCGTGCGGATGCCGGTGAGGTTGGCCGGGTTGTGCAGCGGCGCCACCGGGATCAGCCGCTCGATCTCGGTGAGCACGGCGGAGTCGACGACGGTCGGCTCGGTGAAGAACATGCCGCCGTGCACCACCCGGTGCCCGATCGCGGCCAGTTCGGGGGAGTCCAGGCCGAGCCCGTCCTTGGCCAGTTCCTCCGCGACCGCCTTCAGCGCGGCGTCGTGGTCGGCGAGGGGGCCGTTGTGCTCGCGGGTGCCCGCCGCGGTCAGGCAGGTGTGCTGGAGCCGGGAGGTCCGCTCACCGATGCGCTCCACCAGGCCGACGGCGAGCCGGGTCGCGTCACGCATGTCGAGCAGCTGGTACTTCAGCGACGAGGAGCCGGAGTTGAGGACGAGGACGCGGGTCGCGGTCACGAGCGCTGACGCTTTCTGGTCGGGAGCTGGGGAGGTCTGCGGCCGGGGCCGTGGGCGGCCCCGGCCGCACGCGTTCGACGGGAGGTCAGGTGCCGGACGACTGGGCCTGGATCGCCGTGATGGCCACGGTGGTGACGATGTCCTGCACGAGGGCGCCCCGGGACAGGTCGTTGATCGGCTTGCGCAGGCCCTGGAGGACCGGGCCGACCGCGATCGCGCCGGCCGAACGCTGCACGGCCTTGTAGGTGTTGTTGCCGGTGTTCAGGTCCGGGAAGATCAGCACAGTGGCCTGCCCCGCCACCTCCGAGCCGGGCAGCTTGGTGGCGGCCACCGACGGCTCCACGGCCGCGTCGTACTGGATCGGCCCCTCGATCATCAGGTCCGGGCGGCGCAGCCGCACCAGGTCGGTCGCCTCGCGCACCTTGTCCACGTCGGCGCCCGAGCCGGAGGTGCCGGTGGAGTACGACAGCATGGCGATCCGCGGCTCCACCCCGAACCGGGCGGCGGTGGCCGCCGACTGGATGGCGATGTCGGCCAGTTGCTCGGCGTCCGGGACGGGGTTGACCGCGCAGTCGCCGTAGACGAGGACCTTGTCGGCCAGGCACATGAAGAACACCGACGAGACGATCGAGGCGTCGCTGCGGGTCTTGATGATCTCGAACGCGGGCCGGATGGTCGCGGCCGTGGAGTGCACCGTCCCCGACACCATGCCGTCGGCCAGACCCTCCTGCACCATGAGCGTGCCGAAGTAGTTCACGTCCGAGACGACGTCGTAGGCCAGCTCGACCGTGACGCCCTTGTGGGCGCGCAGCAGCGCGTACCGCTCGGCGAAGGCGTCCCGCAGGTCGGAGGTGGCCGGGTCGATCAGCTGCGCGTCCGCGAGGTCGATGCCGAGGTCGGCGGCCTTCTTGCGGATCCCCTCCACCGGGCCGAGCAGGGTCAGGTCGCACACGCCCCGGCGCAGCAACACCTCCGCCGCGTGCAGCACGCGCTCCTCGGTGCCCTCCGGCAGCACGACCCGGCGCCTGTCGCTGCGGGCCTGTTCGAGCAGTTGGTGCTCGAACATCATCGGGGTGACCCGGTCGCTGCTGGGCGCGGAGACGCGCTTGCTGAGGTCGGCGGTGTCGATGTACCGCTCGAACAGGCCGAGCGCGGTCTCCGCCTTGCGCGGTGTGGCCGCGTTCAGCTTGCCCTCCAGGGAGAACAGCCGCTCGGCGGTGGGGAAGCTGTTGCCGGACACCGAGACCACCGGGGTGCCCGGGGCGAGCCGGCCGGCCAGGGTGAGGATCTCCTGCCGCGGCGCCTCGTTCAGGGTGAGCAGCACACCGGCTATCGGCGGGGTGCCGGCGCTGTGTGCGGCGAGCGAGCCGATGACCAGGTCGGCGCGGTCGCCGGGGGTGACCACCAGGCAGCCGGGGGTCAGCGCCTTGAGGAGGTTGGGCAGCATGGCGCCGCCGAAGACGAAGTCGAGGGCGTCGCGGGCCAGGCCGGAGTCGTCGCCCAGCAGGACCCTGCCGTCCAGGGCCTGGGTGATCTGCGCGACCGTCGGCGCGGACAGGGCCGGCTCGTCCGGCACCACCCAGCAGGGCACCGGGAGCCGGCCGGTCAGCCGCTCGGCGATCTCGTCGCGGTCCCCGCGGGCCACCCGGTTGGTGACCATGGCCAGCACGTCGCAGCCCAGGCCGTCGTAGGCGCGGTAGGCGTTGCGGGTCTCGGCGAGCACCGACTCGGCGTGCTGCCTGCGGCCGCCCACGACCGGCAGGACGGAGGCCCCGAACTCGTTGGCGAGCCGGGCGTTGAGGGACAGCTCGTCCGGGAGCTGGGTGTCGGCGAAGTCGGTGCCGAGGACGAGGACCACGTCGTAGTCGCGGGTGACCAGGTGGAACCGGTCGACGAGGGCCGACACCAGTTCGTCCGTGCCCTGCTCGGCCTGGAGGGCGGACGCCTCCCGGTAGTTCATGCCGTAGACGGTCGCCGGGTCCTGGGAGAGGCGGTAGCGGGCGCGCAGCAGTTCGAAGAGACGGTCGGGGCCGTCGTGGACGAGAGGGCGGAAGACGCCCACCCGGTCCACCTGCCGGGTCAGCAGCTCCATGACTCCCAGCTCGACGACCTGTCGGCCGTCACCGCGGTCGATGCCGGTCACGTACACGCTGCGGGTCACGCGGGCTCTCCGTTTCCTCGGGGGATCACTCGTCGGCCGGGGATGGCGTCCTGCAAAAAACGCCCACCGGGGTGAGCGGAATCCTCTTGACAATACCCCTGACGGTAGCTATGGCGCCCGCCAGGCCATGGTCGCCGCCCGGACATGAAACAATCGGACGGGATCACCGGTGTCAACAGCGAGCAGGAGACACAGCAGCATGCGTATCGGAGTTCTCACGGCGGGCGGCGACTGCCCGGGCCTGAACGCGGTGATCCGGTCGGTCGTACACCGGGCGGTCACGGCGTACGGGGACGAGGTCATCGGCTTCGAGGACGGCTACGCGGGCCTGCTCGACGGCCGTTACCGCACGCTGGACCTCAACGCGGTGGGCGGCATCCTCGCCCTCGGCGGCACCATCCTCGGTTCCTCCCGCCTGGAGCGGGACCGGCTCCGCGAGGCCTGCGGGAACGCCTCGGACATGATCCACCGGTTCGGCATCGACGCGCTGATCCCGATCGGCGGCGAGGGCACGCTGACCGCGGCGCGCATGCTGTCGGACGCCGGGCTGCCGGTGGTGGGCGTGCCGAAGACGATCGACAACGACATCTCCTCCACCGACCGCACCTTCGGCTTCGACACGGCCGTCGGTGTGGCCACCGAGGCCATGGACCGGCTGAAGACCACGGCCGAGTCGCACCAGCGCGTGATGGTCGTCGAGGTCATGGGCCGGCACGCGGGCTGGATCGCGCTGGAGTCCGGCATGGCGGCCGGCGCCCACGGCATCTGCCTGCCCGAGCGGCCCTTCGACCCGGCCGACCTGGTGAAGATGGTCGAGGAGCGGTTCGCCCGCGGCAAGAAGTTCGCGGTGATCTGCGTCGCCGAGGGCGCCCACCCGGCCGAGGGCAGCATGGACTACGGCAAGGGCGAGATCGACAAGTTCGGCCACGAGCGCTTCCAGGGCATCGGCACGGCCCTGGCGTACGAGCTGGAGAGCCGGCTCGGCAAGGAGGCCAAGCCGGTCATCCTCGGCCACGTCCAGCGCGGCGGCGTCCCGACCGCCTACGACCGTGTCCTCGCCACCCGCTTCGGCTGGCACGCGGTGGAGGCCGCCCACCGCGGTGAGTTCGGCCACATGACCGCGCTGCGCGGCACCGACATCGTGATGGTCCCGCTGGCCCAGGCGGTGACCGAGCTGAAGACCGTCCCCAAGGACCGCATGGACGAGACGGAGTCGGTGTTCTAGTGCCGCGTCAGGTGACGTTTGCCCGTCAAGGAGCGGCGTCCGGTGCGTGCTCTCGGTGTGCCGGCCGGAAGTCCTCGTACTGGACGTACTTGGGCTTTCGGCCGGTGCGGCGAGTGGGGGTCCCCCTGCTCGAAGAGCTTGGGGGAGCGTGCCGGGCGTCGCGACGGGGCAAACGTTGCCGGTCGCGGCACTAGGAGCCGTTGGTCCGGGCGGGTCCGTCCGGGGCCCGCTTCCGGCGAGGCCCGCGGATCCGTCCGGGGCCTCCTCCTACCGGCCCCCGCCGCTCTCCCGCACCCACCGGTACACCAGTTCCGGCCTGCCCACCTGCCCGTACAGCGGGCTGCGTACCGCGCGGCCCGCGTCCACCAGGTGCTCCAGATAGCGCCGGGCGGTGATCCGGGAGATGCCGACCGCCCCCGCGACCCGCGCCGCGGTGAGCCCCTCCTCCTTCGCCCGCAGCGCGTCCGTCACCCGCTGGAGCGTGGGCGCGCTCAGGCCCTTGGGGAGGGCGGCCGGGCTCGGGGCGCGCAGGGTCGCCAGCGCGCGGTCCACCTCGTCCTGACCGCCCACCTCCCCGACCGCCGCACGGAACTCGGCGTACCGCACGAGCCGGTCCCGGAGCGTGGCGAAGGTGAACGGCTTCAGGACGTACTGGACCACCCCCAGCGAGACCCCTTCGCGCACCACCGCCAGGTCCCGTGCCGAGGTCACCGCGATCACGTCCGCGTGATGTCCGCCCGCCCGCAGGGACCGGGCCAGTTTCAGGCCGTGCACGTCCGGAAGGTGAAGGTCGAGCAGCAGCAGGTCCACCGGGGTGCGCTCCAGGGCCCGCCGGGCCTCGGCGCCCGTGTGCGCCTTGCCGACCGCGACGAAGCCCGGCACCCGGTCCACGTACATCACGTGCGCGTCCGCCGCGACCGGGTCGTCCTCCACCACCAGGACACGGATGGGCTGCGTCCCGCTTCTGTCGTCCGTCATGCCGCGCCTCCGGGCAGGCCGCCCCGGGTCCCGGACACGGCCCCGCCGGCCGCGTGCTGGTCCGTCCCGTGTGCCAGGGGCAGCCGCGCCTCGAACAACGCGCCGCCCCCTTCGGCCTCCGTCACCGCCAGCGTCCCCTCGTGCCGCCGCACCGCCTGCCGTACCAGCGCCAGGCCCAGCCCGCGCCCGCCGGGACCCGTCGGCTTGGTGGAGAAGCCGTGCTGGAACACCAGGTCCGTGTGGTCAGGACGCACGCCGGGGCCGGTGTCCGCGACCCGCAGCACCAGCTCGCCGTCCCGCGCGCACGCCGTGACGGTCACCCTGGCCCGCGCGCCGCCCTGCGCCGCGTCCACCGCGTTGTCGACGAGGTTGCCGAGGATCGTCACCAGGTCCCGCGGCGGCAGGCTCCGCGGCAGCAGTCCGTCGTCCAGGCCGCTGTCCGAGGACACCACCAGCTCCACGCCGCGCTCGTTGGCCTGGGCCGCCTTGCCGAGCAGCAGCGCGGCCAGCACCGGCTCGCTCACCGCCGTGACCACCTGGTCGGTCAGCGCCTGGGCCAGCTCCAGCTCCGCCGTCGCGAACTCCACGGCCTCCTGGGCCCGCCCCAGCTCGATCAGCGACACCACCGTGTGCAGCCGGTTGGCCGCCTCGTGCGCCTGGGAGCGCAGCGCCTGGCTGAAGCCGCGCTCCGAGTCCAGCTCCCCCATCAGCGACTGGAGTTCGGTGACGTCCCGCAGGGTCACCACCGTGCCCCGGTGCTGTCCGCCCGACACCGGTGAGGTGTTGACCACCAGCACGCGCGAGTCGGTCAGGTGCACCTCGTCCACCCGCGGTTCGGACGCCAGCAGCGCGCCCGTCAGCGGGGCCGGCAGACCGAGGTCCGCCACCGACCGGCCCACCACGTCCTCCTCGCGTCCCACGCCCAGCAGTACCCGTCCGCCGTCGTTGATGAGCGCCACCCGGTGCTGCGCGTCCAGCATCAGCAGGCCCTCGCGCACCGCGTGCAGGGCGGCCTGGTGGTAGTCGTGCATCCGGCTGAGCTCGGCCGCGTTCATGCCGTGGGTGTGGCGGCGCAGACGCGCGTTGATGACGTACGTGGCGACCGCGCCGAGCGTGAGGATCCCGGCCGCGACCGAGAACAGGGCGATGACCTGTTCCCGGACCCGCTCGCTGATCGCCTCCACCTTGATGCCGGCGCTGACGAGACCGACCACGCGGCCGTGCTCCTCGACGGGCGTGACCGCGCGGACGGACGGGCCGAGGGTGCCGGTGTAGGTCTCGGTGAAGGACTCGCCGCGCTGGGCGCGGGAGATGTTGCCGAGGAAGGGCAGCCCGATCTGGTCCGGGTCCGGGTGGGTCCAGCGGATGCCGTCCGGAGTCATGATCGTGACGAAGTCGACCCCGGTGTCCTGCTGGACCCTCAGCGCGTACGGCTGGAGCTCCGACGAGGGGTCGGAGGTGTGGACGGCCGCCAGGACCGAGGGGGCGTCGGCGATGGAGCGGGCGACCGCCGTGGCCTGGCGGCGGGCCGCCTCCTCGGCCTGGCCCCGGTCGCTGATGTAGCTGAAGAGCGCGTATCCGGCCACGACGAGCGCGAGCAGCACGGCCTGCATGGCGAACAGCTGGCCGGCCAGGCTGCGAGGTCGGGGAAGGGCGGGTATGCGCATGCCTGCCAGTCTGCCTCTTTCGTTCTGGCCTGAACTGCGTGGCGTGAACTTAATGAACGGAAGCGTGACCGCGCTCACAGGACGGGAGATAGTCGCGGCATTCCCCCATGCCCGGACGTGAGCCGCACGCCGGTGATGCCGATGACGTCGTCAAGGAGGGCCGCCTTGAGCAGCGCAGCCGATACGGCACCTGCCGCACCCGCACCCGCACCCGCACCCAAGCGGGACCGTACCCACTACCTGTACATCGCGGTGATCGCCGCGGTGGTCCTGGGCGTCGCCATCGGGTTCGCCGCGCCGGACTTCGCCAAGGAGCTCAAGCCGCTCGGCACCGGTTTCGTGAACCTGATCAAGATGATGATCTCGCCGATCATCTTCTGCACGATCGTGCTCGGCGTCGGTTCGGTGCGCAAGGCCGCGAAGGTCGGCAAGGTCGGCGGGCTCGCGCTCGGCTACTTCCTCGCGATGTCGTTCGTCGCCCTGGCCATCGGGCTCGTGATCGGCAACATCGTCCACCCGGGCAGCGGGATGCACCTGACGGAGGCGGCCAGGGGCGCCGGCCAGGCACAGGCGCAGGCCGCGAGCGAGGGCCCGGTCGACTTCGTGCTCGGCATCATCCCGACCACGCTCGTGTCGGCGTTCACCGAGGGCCAGGTGCTGCAGACGCTGCTGGTCGCCCTGCTCGTCGGGTTCGGGCTCCAGGCCATGGGCCGCAAGGGCGAGCCGGTCCTGCGCGGGGTGGAGCACATCCAGCGGCTGGTCTTCCGCGTGCTCGCCATGATCATGTGGGCCGCCCCGATCGGTGCGTTCGGCGCCATGGCCGCCGTCGTCGGCGAGACGGGCGTCGACGCCCTCAAGGCACTTGGCGCGATCATGCTCGGCTTCTACGTCACCTGTGTGCTGTTCGTGGTCGTGGTGCTGGGCGCGCTGACCCGGCTGGTGGCCGGCGTCAACATCTTCCAGCTGCTGAAGTACCTGGGCCGTGAGTTCCTGCTGATCCTGTCGACGTCGTCGTCGGAGTCCGCGCTGCCCCGGCTCATCGCCAAGATGGAGCACCTGGGCGTGAGCCGTCCGGTTGTCGGCATCACCGTGCCGACCGGCTACTCCTTCAACCTCGACGGCACGATGATCTACCTGACCATGGCGTCCCTGTTCGTCGCCGACGCCCTGGACCAGCCGCTGTCCATCGGCCAGCAGATCACCCTGCTGCTGTTCATGATGATCGCCTCCAAGGGCGCCGCCGGCGTCACCGGCGCCGGACTGGCCACCCTCGCCGGCGCCCTGCAGACCCACAAGCCCGCCCTGGTCGACGGCGTCGGCCTGATCGTCGGCATCGACCGCTTCATGAGCGAGGCCCGCGCCCTGACCAACTTCGCGGGCAACGCGGTCGCCACCCTGCTCATCGGCACCTGGACCGGCGAGGTCGACAAGGACCGCGTCCGGCGTGTCCTCGCCGGCGAGCTGCCCTTCGACGAGAAGACGCTGCTGGACGACTCCGACGACGGCGCCGGGATTCCCGAGCAGCGCGAACTGGCCAAGGCGTAGCACTCCGCAGGGACACCGCAGACCCCGCGAGGGACACCGAGACCCCGCGCCCCTTCCGGGGGTGCGGGGTCTCTTCGTGTTCCGGGGCGGTCAGTCGCTGAGCCCGGCCACCAGGGCGGCGGCGAGGGAGGCGGGCACCCCGGCCGCCGTGAGTACCGTGACCGCGGCGGAGCGGCCCGCTTCGTGTGCGGCCAGCAGGTCGTCGTTCACCGCCTCCATCAGCGCGAACACGATCTGCTCATGGACGTAGGCGAGCGCCGGCGCGGGCAGCGCGGAGCTGAAGACGCCCTGGTCGAGACCGCGCTGGAGCACCTCGGCGCAGCTGTCGCGGACCGGGGCCAGCCGCTCGCGGATGCCCTGCATGGTGACCGTGCGCTGGGCGAGCGCGACCAGCAGCCGGTAGCGGTCGGCGATCGGCCAGAGCGCCAGCACCGAGCGCGCCACGGCCTCCGCCGGGTCCTCGACGCCCTCGCGGCCCGCCGCGTGCGCCGCGGCGAGCGCGAGCACCGCCTCGTCGACGAGCGTGCTGATCAGCGCCTCCCGGCTGGGGAAGTGGCCGTACACCGTGCGCCGTACGACACCGGCCGCCCGCGCGATCTGGTCCATGGACGCGTCGGGGTCGCGCAGCAGCTCCGCGAGGGCGACATCGAGGATGTGGCGCCGGTTCACGTCGGCGCGACTGGTGTTACCCGTGGTCATGGCTGACATTCTGCCCTCCTTCGACTTGCACAGCACTGTGCAAGGGTCATACATTGCACAGCGTTGTGCAATTGCACTCTCTTGTGCAAGTAGACAGAGGAAGGCGACCCCTGCCCATGCGACTCGTCATGAACGAACCGGCCGAGAGGACGGACCGCCCCTACGCCCGGCGCTGGTGGGCGCTCCTCGTGCTCTGCCTCAGCCTGCTGATCATCGTGATGGCCAACACCGCGCTCACGGTCGCCGCGCCCGACATGACCCGGGACCTCGGCCTGACCAGCGCCGACCTCCAGTGGGTCATCGACGGCTACACCGTCCCCTACGCGGCGCTGATGCTGCTGCTCGGCGCGATCGGCGACAAGTACAGCCGGCGCGGGGCGCTCGTCCTCGGGCTCGTCGTGTTCGGCGGCGGCGCCGTCTTCGGCCACCTCGCCGACAGCGCGGCGACCGTCATCGCGGCCCGCGCCGTGATGGGCGTGGGCGCCGCGCTGATCATGCCGGCCACCCTCTCCCTGCTGGCCGCGACCTTCCCGCGCGCCGAGCGGGCCAAGGCGATCACCCTGTGGACCGCCACCGCCGGCCTCGCCATCGCCGCCGGCCCCCTCGTCGCCGGCGCGCTGCTCCAGGACCACGGCTGGTCCTCGACCTTCCTGATCAACGTGCCGGTCGCGGCCGTCGCCCTGGTCGGCGCCCTCGTCCTCGTACCGCCCTCCAGGGCGGCGCACCACGGCCGGATCGACTACGTCGGCGGACTGCTGTCGGTGGTGTGGATCGGCTCGCTGGTCTATATGATCATCGAGGGCCCGCACTTCGGCTGGGACGCCAAGGCGGTCACGGCCGCCGCGGTCGCGGGCGCGGGCCTGCTGGCCTTCGTCCTGTGGGAGTTGCGCCACCCGCGCCCGGTCCTCGACGTACGGCGCTTCACGCAGCGCCGCTTCGCCGGCTCCAACCTGGCCGTCGCCCTGTTCTTCCTGGCCGTCTTCGGTGCCTTCTACTACCTCACCCAGCACCTCCAATTCGTCCTCGGGTACGACGCCCTGGCCACCGGCCTGCGCATGCTGCCGCTGGCGGGCGCGGTCTTCGCCGGCTCGGCGCTGACCGGCTACCTCACCCCGCGCGTCGGCATGAAGTGGACGGTGACCGCGGGCATGGTCGGCGGTACCGCGGCCCTGGCGCTGCTGACGCGGGTGGACGGCTCGTCCGCCTACGGCGACCTCGTGGCACCCCTGGTGATCCTGGGCCTGGCCATCGGGCTCGCCCTCTCCCCCTGCACCGACGCCATCATGGGCGCCTTCCCCGAGTCCGAGCTGGGCGTCGGCGGCGCCGTGAACGACACCTCCCTGGAGCTGGGCGGCTCCCTCGGCATCGCGATCCTCGGCTCCCTGCTGTCCACCTCGTACGCCCGGCACCTCTCCGACGCGACCGCCGGCGGGCTCCCGGCGGACGCGCTGTCCACCGCCCAGGACTCGGTCGGCGCCGGGTACGCCGTCGCCCAGGGCATCGGGGAGAAGGCCCGCGATCTCGCCGCGCAGGCCGTCCACGCGACCGATCCGCAGCAGGCCGCGCAGCTCAAGGCGCAGGCTGGCAGTCTCGCCGAGGGCGCCCAGCGGATGAAGGAGGCGGTCGGTTCGTCCTTCTCCGACGCGGTGGCCCACACCAGCCTGGTCGGCGCGGTGATCCTGGGCGTGGGCACCCTCGCCGTCGCCCTGCTCCTGCCGCGCGGTGCCGACCGCGACGATCAGCGCACCGAGGAGGCGAAGGAGCTGGTGGGCAGCGGTGTGAACTGAGGCCGCCCGGCGGTCGCCCCTCGCCCACCGCGAGGGCCCGGCGCAGGTGGACGAGGCCGTGCCGCGCACAGCCGAGGCGCTACCCCTTCCGTGTCCACGGCCGCAGCTTCTCCGGGTTGCGGACCACCCAGATCCGGGTGACGCGCCCGTCGGAGACGTCGAACGAGGCGACGGTCGTGACGACGCCGGCACGCCGGGCCACCAGGCCCGGCACACCGTTGACCGACCGCTCCAGGAGTTCGAGCCCCGGAGCCCTGTCGGCGATGGCGACCATGTACTGGGCGATGCACTCGCCGCCCTCGACCGGGCGCAGGACGGTGCCGACCGCGCCGCCGCCGTCGGCGGTCATCACGGCGGCCGGGTCGAGGAGACCGACGAGGGCGGCGATGTCCTTGGTCTCCCATGCCTCTTTGACGTCCCTCACCACGTCGGTCCGGCCGGTCGCGGCGACCGGAGCGCGCGCGACGCCCGCCCGCCGCCGGGCGGAGGCCGCCAGCTGCTTGCAGGCCGCAGGGGTCCGGCCGAGAACGTCGGCGATCTCGGCGAACGGGTACCGGAAGACGTCGTGCAGGACGAACGCCACCCGCTCGGCGGGCGTCATCGACTCCAGAACGACGAGGAAGGCCATGACCACCGACTCGTCCAGGACGATCTGGTCGGCGGGGTCGGAGCCGCCCGCGTGGTCCCACTCGGTGCGGTCGGGCAGCGGCTCGGGCAGCCACGCGCCGACATAGCGTTCGCGGCGGGCCCGAGCCGAGCCGAGCAGGTCCAGGCAGATGCGGCCGGTCACCTTCGTCAGCCAGGCGCCGGGGGACAGGATCTCCTCCTGCCGGCTTCGTGGCAGCCCGTACCAGCGCGCGTAGGCATCCTGCACGGCGTCCTCGGCCTCGGCCGCCGAACCGAGCAACCGGTAGGCGACATTGATCAGTTGGCGCCGCTCGCCGGCTACCCCTTCCGTGCTGTTCCCGACGGTCCCCATGCTGTCGGCCGCCCCCTCGCCTTACCTTTCGCAGGCCCGCGTCGTCGAACTGGTGAGACCTTACAGACCTACTGCCCGAGGGCAGAAAAGGGGGAGTGTGGCATGGCCACTCAGGTGACGGAGAACACACGGCGCGGCCCCTCGTTCCTGCGGATCGCGATCGCGGTGCAGACGCTGACCATCTTCTTCCAGGCGGTCTCCGCCGGACTGCTGCTGACCTCGTCCTACGGAGAGACGATGCACAGCGTCGGAGCCCGTGTGATGTACGGGGCGGCGATGCTGTACGTGCTCGCGGCGGTACTGGCGTGGAAGCCGGGCGGCGGCTCGCCCCGGCCCATCTGGCACGCGTCGGGATTCCTCGTACTCGCCTCGGTCCAGGTCGTGCTCGGCATCGCGCACGTCCCGTCGGTCCATCTCCCCCTGGGCGTCCTGATGTTCGCTCTGAGCGTGCTGGCGCTGACCCGGCGCTGAGCAGCTCGTCCCCGGCCACGACGCTCTGGCCACGCGGTCGTCCCTTACCGCGATGTACTACCCTGCCCTGCCGTGCCGCGCCGGGAAAAAAAAGCGCGGGGAGGAAGCATGTACAGGGAAAGGGGGAAAAGGGAAGG
>NZ_JBQRUW010000020.1:0-9329 GCF_052663305.1 Streptomyces cyslabdanicus | reverse complement strand
TTTTCTCCCCTCCCGCCCTCTCCCCCCCTCCCCCTCCCCTCCCCACCCCCCCCCCCCCCCCCCCCACGGCCGCGTGCACAGGGAACGGTGCACAGGGAAAGGTATGGAGGCAACCACGGGATGGCGATCGACTGGGACCGGCGCACGTGCGCGCGCAAGGGGCATGTGACCTATGCCCCGGACGACCCGAGGCTGCGGATCCGGCTGCACGCGCGGACCGCGCTGGGCGACGTGTGGCGCTGCCTGCGCTGCGGCGACTTCGCGCTCGGTGAGCCGCACGGCTCGGGACCGGCCGGCGACGCCCCGCTGGTGCCGCGCGGCAAGGTGCTGCGGGACCTGTTCATCCTGCGGTTCCTCGCGTTCGAGCGGGCCCTGCGCGGGGTCTTCATCGTGCTGGTCGCGGTGGCGGTGTGGAAATTCAGCAACAGCCAGGACGCGGTACGGCGGCTGTTCGAGAAGTACCTGGACGTCTTCCGCCCGGTCTTCCAGCACTTCCACTACGACCTCGACCACTCGCCGGTCGTCGGCACCGTCCGGAAGACCTTCGGCTACCAGCACTCCACGCTGCTCCTGGTGGCCTCCGTACTGCTGGCCTACGCGCTGGTCGAACTGATCGAGGCCGTCGGCCTGTGGTACGCCAAGCGGTGGGCGGAGTACCTGACCGTGGTCGCCACCGCCGCCTTCCTGCCGCTGGAGATCTACGAACTCACCGAGCACATCAGCGCGGTCAAGATCACCACCCTGGCCCTCAACATCCTCGCCGTCCTCTACATCGCCTTCACCAAACGCCTGTTCGGCCTGCGCGGCGGCCGCAGGGCCTTCGAAGAGGAGCGGCGCGGCGCCTCGCTGCTGGAAGTGGAGGAGTCGGCCGGCGTGATGGCCTGAGCGGGCGGCCGGCGCTCCGCCGTTGCCTTGACGTCGGCGTCAGGGCTTACGTTCGTAGGCATGCGAATCGGCGAGCTGGCCGAGCGGGCCGGGACCACGACGCGGGCGCTGCGGTACTACGAGTCACGGGGGCTGCTGCCCGCGCGACGGGACGCGCAGGGCCACCGCTCCTACGACGAGCGTGATCTGCGGCTGCTGAGGCAGATCAGGACGCTGCGGGACTTCGGGTTCGAGCTGGAGGAGACCCGGCCGTTCGTGGAGTGTCTGCGGGCCGGGCACCCGGAGGGCGACTCGTGCCCGGCGTCCCTCGCGGTCTACCGGCGCAAGCTGGACCAGCTCGACGCGCTGATCGGCGAGCTGCGGGCCGTGCGCGAGCAGGTCGGCGCCCAGCTCGCGAGAGCCGAGCAGGCGCGGGAGGCGCTGGCCGCCGACGCGGGGGTTCCGGGCGGTCCGGAGCCGAGGTGCGAGCTGGGAGGGCGACAGCGGTGATCAGGGCAGCGGGAGTGGCAGAGGTGACGGACGCGGACTTCGCGACGGAGGTACTCGGCGCGGACCTGCCGGTGCTGGTGGAGTTCACGGCCGACTGGTGTCCGCCGTGCCGGCAGATGGGCCCCGTGCTCAGCGCCCTGGCCGCCGAGCAGGGCGACCGGCTGAAGGTGGTCCAGCTCGACGTGGACACCAACCCGGACACCACGAACGCCTACAAGGTGCTGTCGATGCCGACCTTCATGGTCTTCCGCGCCGGTGAACCCGTGAAGTCCATGGTGGGGGCGCGGCCCAAGCGGCGGCTGGTAGAGGAGCTGTCCGACGTGCTGTGACATCGGGCAGGAGAATGAGAAATCCCCCGGGGCAATTGCGCCCGGGGGATTCCTTTGCGTATATTCGGTGATTCACGACTTGGTATTCAACGGGTCGCGAAGAAGTTCAGTGAGCACAGTATATCCGGGCGGGAGCCGAATTGTCAAACACCGAATTTCCAGACGGTGAATTGCGGCAGGAGCAGGAATTCATCGACGGACTGTACGCACGCGTGGACGCGCTGCGCGGTGACACCGAGGAATCCGTCACGGACGCGCTCGCCCAGGGGAACACGCCCATGCAGGCCCGGCTGGAGCGGGACATCCTCGTCGCCGAGCGGTCGGGGCTGCTGGCCGCGCTGAACGCCGTGGACGGCTCGCTCTGCTTCGGCCGGATCGACCTCACCGACGGCGACACCCACCACATCGGCCGCATCGGCCTGCGCGCCGCCGACGCCGAGCGCACGCCGATCCTGATCGACTGGCGCGCCGACGTCGCCCGCCCCTTCTACCTGGCCACCGGCCACACCCCGATGGGCCTGCGCCGCCGCCGGCACATCTCCACCGACGGCCGCCGGGTCACCGCGCTGCACGACGAGATCCTCGACCTGGGCGACACCAGCCGGACCGGCCACGAGGACCCGACCGGCGACGCGGTGCTGCTCGCCGCGCTCGACTCCGCGCGCACCGGCCGGATGGGCGACATCGTGCGGACCATCCAGGCCGACCAGGACCGCATCATCCGCGCGCCGCACCGCGGCGTGCTCGTGGTCGAGGGCGGCCCGGGCACCGGCAAGACCGCGGTCGCCCTGCACCGGGCCGCGTACCTGCTGTACGAGCACCGGGAGCTGTTGGCCCGGCGGGCCGTGCTGATCGTCGGCCCGAACCCGGCGTTCCTCGGCTACATCGGCGAGGTGCTGCCCTCGCTCGGCGAGACCGGGGTGCTCCTGGCGACCGTCGGCGAGCTGTTCCCCGGCGTGCGGGCCACCGCGACGGACGCCCCCGAGGCCGCCGCGGTGAAGGGCCGCGCCGACATGGCCGACGTGCTCGCCGCCGTCGTACGGGACCGGCAGGCGCTGCCCGACCCGGTGATCGCCATCGAGCACGACCGCGAGGTCCTGATGCTCGACGACGGCCTGGTGAACGTCGCCCGTGAGCGCACCCGCGCCGCGAAGCTGCCGCACAACGTGGCCCGCGAGCACTTCGAGGGCCACATCCTGAACACGCTCACCGACCTGGTCGCCGAGCGCATCGGCACCGACCCCTACGACGGCTCCAACCTCCTCGACCCCAGCGACATCAGCCAGATCCGCGACGAGCTCGCCGAGAACCCCGAGGTCTGGTCGGCCATCGACCAGCTGTGGCCCCGGCTGACTCCGCAGCGGCTGGTCGCGGACTTCCTGGCGGATCCGGAGGGGTACGTGAGCGACGAGGACGCGGCCGCCGTCCGCCGCCCGGTGACCCGGGCATGGTCCGTGGCCGACGTCCCCCTGCTCGACGAGGCCGCCGAACTGCTCGGCGAGGACGACAGGGTGGCCCGCGCCCGCGCCGAGCACGAGCGCGAGACACAGATCGCCTATGCCCAGGGCGTGCTGGACGTGTCGTACGCGTCCCGGACGTACGAGTTCGAGGACAAGGAGGACGGCGACCCGGACGCCTCGGAGGTGCTGTCCGCGCACGACATCATCGACGCCGAGCGGTTCGCCGAACGCCACGAGGAGGACGACCACCGCAGCGCCGCCGAGCGTGCGGCGGCCGACCGCACCTGGGCGTTCGGGCACATCATCGTCGACGAGGCGCAGGAGCTGTCACCGATGGCGTGGCGGCTGCTGATGCGGCGCAGCCCGACCCGTTCCATGACCCTGGTCGGCGACCCCGCGCAGACGGCGGAGGCGGCCGGCGTCGGCTCCTGGGCGGACATCCTGCGGCCGTACGTCGAGGACCGCTGGGAGCACACCCGTCTCGGCGTCAACTACCGCACCCCGGCCGAGATCATGGACGTGGCGGCGGCCGTGGTCCGGGCGGAGAACCCCGGCTTCGAGCCCCCGAGCTCGGTCCGCTCCACCGGCGTACGGCCCTGGGCCCGCGCCACCGACGACCTGCCCGGCGCGGTGGAGAAGGCGGTCGCGGAACTCACCCCAACCGAGGGGCGGCTCGCCGTGATCGCCCCGCGCGACCTGCACCGCCGCCTGGCCGCCCGGCTGGACGGGATCACCGCGGGTGCGGAGCCCGACCTGACGCACACGGTCGTCCTGCTCGACCCGCGCCAGGCCAAGGGCCTGGAGTTCGACTCCGTCCTGGTGGTCGAGCCGGGCCGTTACGGCACGAGCGACCTGTACGTGGCGCTGACCCGCGCCACCCAGCAGCTGGGCGTGCTGTACACGGAGGTGTTGCCTCCGGCTCTGGCGGAGGCGTTCTTCGGGGAGTAGCGGTGACTGTCCCGGGGGCTGCCGCCCCCGGACCCCGTTTCGGACGGGGAGGCAGTCCTCACGCCGGGCGCAGCCACACCGTCGTCAGGGGTGGCAGCGTCAGGCGGATGCTCGCCGGGCGGCCGTGCCGGCCGTGGGGCTCCGGTTTGACCGGGTCCGGGTGGACGACGTCGCTGCCGCCGTAGCGGGCCGCGTCGGTGTTGAGGACCTCCCGCCAGGCGGGCACGTCGTCGGGGACGCCGATGCGGTAGTCGGGGCGGACGACCGGGGCGAAGTGGGACACCGCCAGCAGCGGGGTGCCGCCGGCGTCGTGGCGCAGGAAGGCGAGGACGTTGTCGTCCCCCGCGTCCCCGGTGATCCACTGGAAGCCGTCGGGGTGGACGTCGCGCGCCCACAGGGCGGGCGTGGCCCGGTAGACGGTGTTGAGGTCGCGGACCAGGTCCAGCACTCCCCGGTGGTCGGCCGCGGCACCGTAGTGCGGGTCGAGCAGCCACCAGTCCGGGCCGCGTTCCTCGGACCACTCGGCACCCTGGGCGAACTCCTGACCCATGAAGAGGAGTTGCTTGCCCGGGTGGGACCACATGAAGCCCAGGTAGGCGCGCAGGTTCGCCCGCTGCTGCCACCAGTCGCCGGGCATCTTCGACACCAGCGAGCGCTTGCCGTGCACCACTTCGTCGTGCGAGATCGGGAGCACGTAGTTCTCGCTGTAGGCGTACACCATCGAGAAGGTCAGCTCGTGGTGGTGGTACCTGCGGTGGACGGGGTCGTGGCTCATGTACTGGAGCGAGTCGTGCATCCAGCCCATGTTCCACTTCAGCCCGAAACCCAGCCCGCCGAAGCCGCTCGGGCCCCGGTGGTGGGTCGCGCGGGTCACTCCGTCCCAGGCCGTGGACTCCTCCGCGACGGTGACCACGCCCGGCACCCTGCGGTACACGGTCGCGTTCATCTCCTGGAGGAACGCCACCGCGTCCAGGTTCTCCCGGCCGCCGTGCTCGTTGGGTGTCCACTGGCCCGGCTCGCGCGAGTAGTCCAGGTAGAGCATGGAGGCGACCGCGTCCACCCGCAGGCCGTCGATGTGGAACTCCTCGCACCAGAAAAGGGCGTTGGCGACGAGGAAGTTGCGCACCTCGCGGCGGCCGAAGTCGAACTCCAGGGTTCCCCAGTCCGGATGCGCGGCCCGCAGCGGGTCCGCGTGCTCGTACAGGGGGCGGCCGTCGAACTCGGCCAGGGCCCACTCGTCGCGCGGGAAGTGCGCCGGCACCCAGTCCATCAGGACCCCGATGCCCGCCTGATGCAGCGCGTCGACCAGGAACCTGAAGTCGTCCGGGGTGCCCAGGCGCGCGGTGGGCGCGTAGAAACCGGTCACCTGGTAGCCCCAGGAGCCGCCGAACGGATGCTCGGCGACCGGCATCAGCTCCACATGGGTGAAGCCCAGGTCCTTGACGTACGCCGGGAGCTGCTCGGCCAGCTCACGGTAGGTCAGACCAGGCCGCCAGGACGGCAGGTGGACCTCGTACACCGAGAACGGCGCCTCGTGCGCGGGGGTGTCCGCCCGGTGGGTCATCCACTCCGCGTCGCCCCACTCGTGATGCGAGGCGTGGACGATGGACGACGTGGCCGGGGGCACCTCGGTACGACGGGCCAGCGGGTCGGCGCGCAGGGTCCTGGAGCCGTCCGGCCGGGTGATCTCGAACTTGTACAGCTCGCCCTCGCCGATCCCGGGCACGAACAGCTCCCACACGCCCGTGGCGCCGAGCGAGCGCATCGGATACCCGGTGCCGTCCCAGAAGTTGAAGCCACCGGCGACGCGCACCCCCCGGGCGTTGGGCGCCCACACCGCGAACCGGGTGCCGGTCACGCCCCGGTGGGTCGTCGCACGGGCCCCGAGCGCCTGCCACAACTGCTCGTGCCGGCCCTCGCCGATCAGGTGCAGATCGAACTCGCCGAGCGTGGGCAGGAAGCTGTAGGCGTCCTCGGTGTGCTGTACCGCCCCCGCGTACTCCACCTCCAGCCGGTACGCGGGCACCTCCGGCAGCGGCAGCAGCCCCGAGAAGAACCCCTGCCCGTCGTCGCGCAGCCCGGTCCGCCGCTCCCCGGCGACCACGGTCACGCCCAGCGCGTACGGGCGGAACGCCCGGAAGGCGATCCCGCCGGGTACCGGGTGCGCCCCGAGCACGGAGTGCGGATCATGATGCGTCCCGGCGAGCAACCGCTCCCGGTCCCCGTTCCCGACGGCGACGGTGTCGCCACCCTCCGGGCGCCAGGCGACCACGGGCTCGGGCGTCGCGAGCTTCGCCGCCGCGGGTTCCGGCGCCGCCGTGGGCTTCGCCGCCGCGGGTCCGCCCACGGCCGGTCGGACCGGCGTCGTGGCCGGTGCCCTTTTCGCCGCCGGTGCCTTCTTGGCGGTCTTCTTGGCGGCGGCCCCGGCGGCCCCGGTGGCCCCGGCCCGCGCGGCCGTCTTCTTGGGCCTCGTCTCCTTGGCAGTCGTCTTCTTCGCCGACTTCGGCGCCGCCGTCTTCTTGGCTGTGGCCTTCTGGGCCGTCGTCGTCGTCTTCTTCGCTGCCGTCTTCTTCTTGGCCGTGGCCTTCTTCGCGGCTTCCTTCTTCGCGGTCGTCTTCTTGGCTGCCGTCCTCTTCGCGGGGGTCCCCTCCGGCGCTGCCGGGGATTCCGTGGCCTTCCGCGCGCTCTGCGCGGCTTTCGCCGTCTTCTTCAGATCCGAACCGCTGGACGGGGTGCGGGGGGTCACGGGCGGAGCCTCCTCGGCGCAGGTCGATGGAAGACAGGGATGGGGTCAGGCCGTGTCCGGAGCGGCCAGGCGGTGTATCGCGGACATCGGTACCGGGAGCCAGTCGGGGCGGTGCCTGGCCTCGTAGAGAACCTCGTAGATCGCCTTGTCCGTCTCGTAGGCGCGCAGCAGGACGGGGTCGGTGCGCGGGTCGCCGCCGCCGGCCTCGGCGTAGCCGGTGCAGTACGCGGCGCGGCAGGCCGCGGCCCACTCCGGTTGCGGCGGGCCGCCCGCCGAGTGCGCGGCGTAGTCGAAGGAGCGCAGCATTCCGGCGACGTCCCGCACCACGGGCTGGGCCATCCGCCGCTCGGCCAGCGGCTTCGCCGGCTCACCCTCGAAGTCGATCAGCCACCACTGCCCGGAGGGGGAGCGCAGGCACTGCCCGAGATGGAGGTCGCCGTGGATGCGCTGGGCGGTCCAGGTGTGGCCCTCGGACGCCAGATCGGCCAGCGCCTCGAACGCGGAGCGCAGACCGGGGACGTACGGACCGAGCGCGGGCACCGCCTGGGCGGCCGACTCCAGCCGCTCGGTCATGCCGTTCACCAGGGACTCGAGCTGCACATGGCCGAGGGTGACCGTGGGCAGCGCGCGGGCCAGCGCGGTGTGCACCTCGGCGGTGGCGCGGCCCAGCGCCCGTGCCTCGGCGCTGAAGTCCTCGCCCTTGGCCAGCTCGCGCAGCGCCAGCTCCCAGCCGTCCGAGGCGCCCTGCACGAAGGGCTGGAGCACCCCGAGTACATACGACTCGCCGTCCAGCTCCGCCGTCATCCACGCCGTCGGCGGTGGCACCCGTGAGCAGCCCTCCTTGGCCAGGGCCAGCGGCAGTTCCAGGTCGGGGTTGACGCCGGGCACCACCCGGCGCAGCAGTTTCAGGATGAACGTGTCGCCGTAGACCACCGACGAGTTGGACTGCTCGGCGGTGACCACGCGGGGCACCAAGTCGGGGCGTATCTCGTCCCGCCGTTCGAAACGCAGCCCGCCGATGCGGGCCCGGGTGCGCAGCGCCTCCAGGACGACCTCGGCGGGCCGGGGGTCGTACAGGGCGTCGTACACCGTGCGCCCGGTGAGCTGGCCCTCGTGCACATGGCCGATCAGCGCGGGCGCCAGCCGCGGGGGAAGCGCCTCGCGCACGCCTATGAGCAGCTGGTAGCAGTCGCCGGGGTGCGGGACCGTGTCGTGCACGGGAGTGAGCGGCTGGTGGGCGCGCACCAGCAGGTGGTACAGGCCCAGCTTCCGGTCGCCGGGCAGCAGCTCGGTGGCGGCGACCAGCGAGAAGCCCGTCACCGGACGGCCCTTTCCCGAGAACCAGCGCTGCCGCGGCAGCCACTCCCGCAGCAGCGGGTCCAGTGAAGCGAGGAGACCGGGGCCCCCGGCGGTGACAGAGCGTGTGACGGCTTGCGACATGGCTTCCGACATGGCGTCGCGTCCAATCGCTGGTCGGTGTGACTGACGCGTGCCCACGCGTGGGGCGGAGGAAACGCCCGCCCCACCCGGGCATCAGACGGCCGCGTCCCCGCGCAGCCGAAACCAGTAGAAGCCGTGCCCCGCCAGGGTCAGCAGGTACGGCAGCTCCCCGACGGCCGGAAAGCGCACCCCGCCGAACAGCTCGACCGGATGCCGTCCGTGGAACGCGCTCAGGTCCAGCTCCGTGGGCTGGGCGAAGCGGGAGAAGTTGTGGACGCACAGCACCAGGTCGTCCTCGTGCTCCCGCAGGAAGGCGATGACCGCGGGGTTGGAGGAGGGCTGTTCGGTGAAGGAGCCGAGTCCGAAGGCGGGGTTCTGCTTGCGGATCTCGATCATGCGGCGGGTCCAGTGCAGCAGCGACGAGGGGGAGGACATCGACGCCTCGACGTTGGTGACCTGGTAGCCGTAGACGGGGTCCATGATCGTGGGCAGGTAGAGGCGGCCGGGGTCGCAGGAGGAGAAGCCGGCGTTGCGGTCGGGGGTCCACTGCATGGGGGTGCGCACGGCGTCGCGGTCGCCGAGCCAGATGTTGTCGCCCATGCCGATCTCGTCGCCGTAGTAGAGGATGGGGCTGCCGGGCAGGGAGAGCAGCAGGGCGGTGAAGAGTTCGATCTGGTTGCGGTCGTTGTCGAGCAGGGGGGCGAGGCGGCGGCGGATGCCGATGTTGGCGCGCATGCGGGGGTCTTTGGCGTATTCGGCCCACATGTAGTCGCGTTCCTCGTCGGTGACCATTTCGAGGGTGAGCTCGTCGTGGTTGCGCAGGAAGACGCCCCACTGGCAGGTGGCGGGGATGGCGGGGGTCTTGGCGAGGATCTCGGAGACGGGGTAGCGGCTCTCCCTGCGGACCGCCATGAAGATGCGGGGCATGACGGGGAAGTGGAAGGCCATGTGGCACTCGTCGCCGCCGGCGGCGTAGTCGCCGAAGTAGTCGACCACGTCCTCCGGCCACTGGTTCGCCTCCGCCAGCAGCAC
>NZ_JBQRUW010000019.1:0-101719 GCF_052663305.1 Streptomyces cyslabdanicus | reverse complement strand
CTGCCCCGCGACGCCATGCACGCACTCTCGCCGCACCGGGCCCTGACCCAAGTACATCCAGTACGAGGGCCAGGGCCCGGCACGCCGAGAGCACGCACCTGACGCCGCGAGGCCCGCCCTCCGGGCGGACGACGGGAGTTTGACGACAGGACCTAGGGCCGGCGGTTGACGGCACGGGTTCGTGCCCTTCGCTGCCATCACAGCCGCCGGTGTCGCGGGCCGCGCGCGGCCCGGCCCCATTCGCGGCACACCGGCGACCTATCGGGTGACCGCTCCCGTTCGGGCGGCGCCGCCGACCCGAAGACCCTGCCCGATCAGCGCTCCCGAACACCCCGCCGCTGCGCGGCAGGACACCGGCCGCCCCGGGTGTCATCCCTTCCGGGAAAACCGGTGTCGGCTCCCCGCGCACGGGTACGCGGTGGCCACCCCCGACGATCTGGAGCAAGACATGCAGCGAGGCAGTGACCGGCTGAGTGTCCACCGTGACGACGAGATGAAGCACGAGCTGAAGGGGCTGCTCAGGTCCGGCCATCCCACGCGGAGCGAGGAGTGGCACGACCCGGAGCCGACCGCCGAGGACGACCCTGAGGTGTGGGGCGGCCCGGTGGCGCCGGGCGGTTCCCGGGCGTCCCTGGAGACCGTCCGCCTGGAGCTGGCCAGGATCCTGGGCCGCAGCGCCTTTCCCGCGGGTCCGGGCGAGCTGACCCGCGAACTGCGGCGCAAGAACGCGCCCGACGCGCTGATCGAGGCGCTCGAGCGGCTGCCGCACAAGGCGCGCTACGTCAATGTGCAGGAGCTGGCCCGGGAACTGACACACACCGAGCGGCCCGTGAGGGAGGAGCGCCCCTAGGCCCGCGCCCGGGGGCGCCGCGGACGACCTCTCACGGTACGGCCGCGACGCCCCCGCCGGGGCGGGGTCGGTGCCCGGCGTGACGGCCGAATCGGTGAAGGGCGACGAAAGGACGTTGACGCATCATGCGCATTGCATTTCTGACCGCGCCCGAGGGCGTGGAACAGGTCGAGCTCACCGAGCCGTGGAAGGCGGTGAAGGGTGCCGGTCACGAGCCCGTGCTCGTCTCGACGAAGTCCGGCCTCGTCCAGGCCTTCGACCACCTGGACAAGGCCGACACGTTCCCCGTGGGCGCGGTCGTCGGCGAGTCGTCCCCGGACTCCTACGACGCACTGGTCCTGCCGGGCGGCGTGGCCAACCCGGACTTCCTGCGGCTGGACGAGAAGGCGGTGGCTTTCGCGGGGGCGTTCTTCGAGCAGGGGCGTCCGGTGGCCGCGATCTGCCACGCGCCGTGGACGCTGATCGAGGCGGACGTGGTACGGGGCCGGGTGCTGACCTCGTGGCCGAGTCTGCGCACGGACATCCGCAACGCGGGCGGCATCTGGGTCGACGAGCAGGTGAAGATCTGCGACCACGGCCCGAACCAGCTGATCACCAGCCGCAAGCCGGACGATCTGAAGGCGTTCTGCGCGGCGCTCCTCGACGTCCTCACCCAGAAGGCGGACTGAGCCTCCGGCGTCCGGAAGGTCCGCGTGAGGATGCTCGCGTGAGAGTGCTCAGGTGCGGGGAGTCGCCGACGCCCCGCATCCGCGTTCCCGGGCTCCCTCGCGGGTGCGGCCGGCGGCGACCGGGCGGCGCGGGTTGCGGCGCAGATACTCGCCCTCGAGTTTCGCCATGCGCTCGTTGTGGGCGCGCAGCGCGTCGTTCGAGCCGTACAGCAGCGTGTCGTGGCGCGTGCGGTGGATCGTCTCCAGCTCCTTCATCAGCTGCTGGTCGTCCAGCCGTCCCGGGTCGACTCCGGTCATCGTGGTGCCCCGTTCGTCGTGTTCGTACCTGCGGTCCGGGTACCCGCCCGGCGTGCGGCACCACCGAACGGTCTCTGGGGAGGGAGCCATGGATCTCGCCTTTCTCCATCCACTGTACGAACAGCCCGGTCCCTGGGCCTCCGTGTACGTCGACACCTCGCGGCACGCGGAGGACACGGCCCACCGGCTGGAGCTGACGGCCCGGGCCCTGGGGCGCGAGCTGGCGCGGCACGGCGCGGACGAGGCGACCTGCCGGGCGGTGGAGGAGGCCGTGAAGGAGCTCGGCCACGTCCCCGGTCCGCACGGGCGGGTGCTGTTCGCGCGGAATGGGTCCGTCGTGCTCGACCCGCTGCTGGCCCGTCCGCCGCAGGACGGCAGCCGGGCACAGTGGGCGCCGCTGCCGCGCGTGGCGCCGCTGCTGGATCTGGCGGGCGAGGATCCGATCGCGATCGTCGCGTACGTCGACCGGCGGGGCGCGGACTTCGAGCTGCGCAGCTCGCTGGGCGGGGAGGACGCGGGGACGGTGGTGGGGCTGGAGTGGCCCGTCCACCGGACGGTGAGCACGGACTGGGCGGAGCGGCAGTTCCAGCTGAAGGTGGAGAACACCTGGGAGCACAACGCGGTGGAGATCGCCGACGCGCTCAGCGTCTGCCAGGAGGAGACGGATGCCGACCTGCTGATCCTGGTGGGGGACGAACGGGAGCGGCGCGAGGTGCGCGGGCGGCTGCCGAAACGGCTGCACGACCGCGTGGCGCAGGCCGCCCACGGCACCGGCGGCAGACTGCCGGACGAGGACGTGGAGCGGATCCGCGCCCAGCACGTGCACCAGCGCGTCGAGAGCGGCCTTGACCGGTTCCGGGCGGCCCGGACACCGGACGACGAGGGCCGCTCCGGGGCCGCCGAGGGGGTGTCCGCGCTGGTGGAGGCGGCCCGCGAGCACCGTCTTGAGGAACTGCTGATCCGCCCGGACGGCGCCGACGCCCACCGCGAGGTGTGGATCGGCGAGGACGCCGACCAGCTGGCCGTGCGGCGTACGGAGCTGAGGACCCTCGGCGAGGGGAACTCCTGGCCCGCCCGGGCGGACGACGCCCTGCTCCGCTCGGCGGTCTGCCAGGGCGCGAGGGCCCTGTCCCTGGTGCCGGCGGCCCCCGCCGGTGACGACGTGCCGAGGGGCGGACTGGGCGCCGTCCTGCGCTGGAAGTGAGCGGGATCCGGCGGCGAGCGGGCGTTACCGCGCCCGCCGCACCCGCCGTTCGTCCCACACCGGCTCGGGGGTCTCGCGGACCCTGCCGTCACTGCCGAAGACCAGGTAGCGATCGAAGGAGCGGGCGAACCAGCGGTCGTGGGTGACCGCGAGGACCGTGCCCTCGAAGGCCTCCAGGCCTTCCTGGAGGGCCTCGGCGGAGTCCAGGTCCAGGTTGTCGGTCGGCTCGTCCAGGAGCAGGGCGGTGGCGCCCGCCAGCTCGAGCAGCAGGATCTGGAACCGGGCCTGCTGCCCGCCGGAGAGCCGGTCGAAGGTCTGTTCCGCCTGCCCGGTCAGTTCGTAGCGGCGCAGCCGGGACATGGCCGCGCCACGGTCCTGGGAGTGCTCCTTCCACAGGATGTCCAGCAGGGTGCGGCCCACCAGTTCGGGGTGTGCGTGGGTCTGGGCGAAGTGCCCGGGAACCACCCGCGCGCCGAGCTTCCACGCGCCGGTGTGCGCCACGTCCTCGCCGGCCAGCAACCGCAGAAAGTGGGACTTGCCGGAGCCGTTGGAGCCGAGCACGGCGACGCGTTCGCCGTAAAAGACCTCCAGGTCAAAGGGTTTCATCAGGCCGGTCAGCTCCAGGCCCTGGCAGGTGACGGCCCGGACGCCGGTGCGTCCGCCCTTCAGGCGCATCCGGATGTCCTGCTCGCGCGGCGGCTCCGGCGGCGGGCCGGCCTCCTCGAACTTGCGCAGCCGGGTCTGCGCGGCCTGGTAGCGAGAGGCCAGTTCATGGCTGACGGTGGCGGCCTGCCGCAGGTTCAGCACCAGCTTCCTCAGCTGCGCGTGCTTCTCGTCCCAGCGCCTGCGCAGCTCCTCGAAGCGGGCGAAGCGCTCACGCCGGGCCTCGTGGTAGGTGGCGAAACCGCCGCCGTGCACCCAGGCGTCGGCACCGGCCGGACCGGGTTCGAGGGAGACCATCCGGTCGGCGGCGCGGGCGAGGAGTTCACGGTCGTGGGAGACGAACAGCACCGTCTTGCGGGTCTCCCTCAGCCGCTCCTCGAGCCAGCGCTTGCCGGGCACGTCGAGGTAGTTGTCCGGTTCGTCGAGCAGCAGTACCTCGTCCGTGCCGCGCAGCAGCGCCTCCAGCACCAGCCGCTTCTGCTCGCCGCCGGACAGGGTGTGCACCTGCCGCCACTGCGCCCTGTCG
Organism: Streptomyces cyslabdanicus; assembly: GCF_052663305.1. NCBI lineage: Bacteria > Bacillati > Actinomycetota > Actinomycetes > Kitasatosporales > Streptomycetaceae > Streptomyces > Streptomyces cyslabdanicus. The sequence goes on along the minus strand of NZ_JBQRUW010000019.1, from coordinate 97,511 downwards.
TAGGGCACGCCGAGCGCGGCCATGGTGCACATGTCCCACAGCGTCTCGGCCTCGTAGCCGCGTGCCTCCGCCCAGTCGGCCAGCGCCTGCGCGTACTGCAGCTGGGCGGCCTCGTCGTCGACGGTCATGATGGCGTGCTCGGCCGTGTCGACGGCCCGCGCGGCCTGTCTCACCCGCGGGGGCGCGACCGACACGAGCAGGTCGCGCACGGTCGTCTCGTCCCGCACCGACCCCACGAACTGCCGCATCACACCGAGGCCGCCGCTGACGGTCACGGTGCCACCGTGCGGCTTCAGCTCGCCGGAGGCCAGGCGGAGCAGGGTGGTCTTGCCGGTGCCGTTGGGTCCGACGAGGGCCACGGCGGCCCCCTCGCCCACCCGGAAGGACACATCGCCGAGCAGCGGTCTCCCGTCGGGGAGGTCGTACTCGAGGTGCGCGGCTTCCAGATGTCCCATGGTCAGGCATTGTGGCGGCCGCCGCACGAGCTGGGCAAACCCTTATCCGAAGTCCACGGGCCGTCCCGCCGGGCCGCTCTCCCGCGCCGGGGTGACGACCGCGTCCGCCCACGTCAGGGCCGTCCATCCGGTGCCGACCGAACCCTGGAGGACCACCACGCCGGTGTTCTCCAGGGGGTGGGTGGCGGCGAACTCCGCGTCGAGGTTGCGGGCGCGGACCGCGGTCCACAGGCGGATGGCCGCGCCGTGACTGACCAGGGCGACGGTTCCGGCGCGGTCCGCGGCGGCCTCGGCGACGACGGCGTTGTAGCGGGCCAGCACCTCGGTGCCGCTCTCGCCGCCGGGCATGCGCGTGCGGGTGTCACCGTCGGCCCAGGACAGCAGCGTACGCATGTAGAGCTGTCCACGCTCGGAGTCGCCCGGCTCCGTCTCCAGGTCGCCCGCGGACACTTCGCGGATGCCGTCGCGGACGATCACGTCGAGTCCCTGGGCGGCGGCCAGGGGCCCGGCGGTGAGCTGGGTGCGGACCAGCGTGGAGGCGTAGAGCGCTTCGATGTCCTCGCCGGCCAGGGCCCGCGGCAGCGCCGCGGCCTGCCGCTCGCCGAGCCCGGTCAGACCCGGCCCGGGGATCCGCGTGTCCAGCAGGTGGCCCACGTTGGAGGGGGTCTGGGCGTGGCGGATGAGGAGCAGACGCATGCGAAGGGTCCCTACGACGGCCGGTGCCGCCCCGCGCGCACAAGAAACGGCGAGTTCAGGGTAGCGGCCCCGGCATGAGCCCCGGCCACGGGCCCGGCACCCGGATGTCCACATTCTGAAACCGGGGTCTCACCATACGGCATGAAGGCGTACCGTGATCCTCACCGCCCGGGGCCGCGGGCCCGCGGGCTCAGGGGACGAGAAGGGGTACCGCCATGCCGAAGCAGGAGACGGCCGTCTACACGCACGGGCACCACGAGTCCGTGCTGCGTTCGCACACGTGGCGCACCGCCGCCAACTCCGCGGCCTACCTCCTCGGCTCCCTCCAACCGCACATGAGGATCCTCGACATCGGCTGCGGGCCCGGCACCATCACCGCCGATCTGGCGGAGCTGGTCCCGCAGGGGCACGTCACGGGTGTCGACCGGGCGCCCGGCGTCCTGGAGCAGGCACGGGCCACGGCCGCCGGGCGGGGCCTGACCAACGTCGACTTCGCGGTGGCCGACGTCCACGCCCTCGACCACCCCGACGACACGTTCTGCGTCGTCCACGCCCACCAGGTGCTCCAGCACGTGGGCGACCCCGTGCAGGCGCTGCGCGAGATGCGGCGGGTGACGAGGCCGGGCGGGTACGTCGCCGTCCGCGACGCGGACTACGCGGCGATGACCTGGTACCCGAACGTGCCGGGTCTTGACGACTGGCTGGACCTCTACCGGCGGGTCGCCCGTGCCAACGGCGGCGAACCGGACGCCGGACGCCGGCTGCGGTCCTGGGCACTGGCGGCCGGCTTCACCGACGTCACGGCCACCTCCGGCACCTGGACCTACGCCACCGAGGAGGAGCGCGCCTGGTGGAGCGGGCTCTGGGCCGACCGCACCCTGGCCTCGGCGTACGCCGAGCGCGCCGTCGCGGTCGGACACGCGACCGAGGAGCGGCTGCGGGCCGTGTCGGCGGCATGGCGGGAGTGGGGCGAGCGGCCCGACGGATGGTTCGCCGTCCTGCACGGAGAGGTCCTGTGCCGCAAGGAAGCCTGATCCCCGCTGCCCGGCTTCCGGTCCGGGATCCCTTCGGGACCGCCGTGCCTCACTCGCGGGGAAGCAGGGGTCCCAGCGGTCCGAGGTCCAGGTTCAGGTCCTCGGGCCGCAGTCCGTAGCGGTCGCGCAGCTCGCCCATGCGGTCCTCCAGGAGCATGAGCGTGAGGCCGATCCGCTCCTCCTGCTCCTCGCTCAGGTCCCCCTCGTCGAAGCGGCGCAGCGCCTGCCGCTCCATGAGCTGGCGCAGCAGCTCCACCACGGTGAGCACGAGTTTCACCAGGTCCCGCTCGACGGTGTCGGGTTCCAGATCCAGGTGCTTGCGCCGGGCCACGGCTATTCCTCGAAGGGCGAGGGCACGTGCGTGTTCACCGAGCTGATCAGCGCGTTCAGGTCGATGCGGACGAGGTCCACGTCGGCGATGCGCAGGGTGACGTCCCCGGTGATGACGACACCGCCGGCGAGCAGCCGGTCGAGCAGGTCGACCAGGGCGATCTCACGGCGTTCGACGACCGTCATGTCTCCTCCCCCGCGAAGGAGTACGCCGCCCAGGGCCCGGTGAGTTCCACGCGCAGCCCCGGCACGTCGTCCTTCGTACGGTCGACGAGCTCCACGAACTCCTCGGAGTCGCCGCGCGGCACCAGGTAGGCGGCGTTGAGCACGTTCCGCCCCGCCGCGGCGGCGAGGGAGGGGTGCTGCGGGGCGTGCAGCCGGGACTCCTCGGCGAAGCCGGAGAGCTGCTCGTGCAGCCGGGTCGCGAAGGTCTCCGCCTTCTGCCACAGGTCCTCGCCCGCCCGGGTCTCCTGCCGCCGCTGCCGCAGGTAGTCCCGGCCCGAGGCGGCCCTGGGCACGGGCTGCGGGGTCTGCTGGGGCTGCTCGGTCTCGGCGTAGATCTTCACGCCCCACTCCACGCGCCCCTCCAGCCGGTCCAGGGTGCGGCGGATGTGGTCCTCGCGGGCCTCGATCATCGAGCGGACGGCGCTGTCGTCCCGGAAGACGGTGGCCAGCCTGAGCGGCAGCGGTGTGGTGACGACGGTCAGCGCGTCGATGACACCCTGGTGGGCTCGGGCGGTGGCGGCGAGCCAGTCGAGGTCCTCCAGATGGGCGCGCAGCGGCTCCTCCGCGAAGTCACGCTCGGGCACCTCGCTGACGACGGCGACCAGACCGTGGTGGTTGAGCTGCTTGGCCGGGGCACCCCCCACCCCGGTCAGCTGCGCCTGGAGGGGCGCGCCGAGTGGCCGGCAGACGGCGTAGACGTACCGCAGTCCGGTCATGGTGCCTCCTTGCGAGCGCGGTCCTCACCCACGCGGTCCTCATCCACACGGTCCTCATCCACGCGGTCCTGGTCCACGCGGCCCCGGTCCAGGCGTTCCGGCTCCGGGCGGCCACGATCCAGCTCCAGCTCCTCCAGTCGCGCCAGCCGCTCGCGCAGCTCCGCGTTCTCCCGGGCGAGTTCGTCGCGGCGGGCACGGGAGGAGAGTGCCGGGTCGCTCTCCCACCAGTCGATACCCATCTCCTTGGCCTTGTCGACCGAGGCGACGACGAGCCGGAGCTTGACGGTGAGCAGCTCGATGTCGAGCAGGTTGATGCGGATGTCGCCCGCGATGACGATGCCCTTGTCGAGCACGCGCTCGAGGATGTCGGCGAGGTTGGCCCCGCCGCTCGGGCCGTACGGTTCGGGCAGCCGGCTGGGCGTCGTCATCGGCGGCCCCCGCCCTCGGCGTACTCGTGGTCGGGTTCCTCTTCCTCTTCCTCCTCGCCCTCGGGCTCTTCCTCGTCCCGGGGCTCGTACTCCTCGTCCTGCTCGTCCTCCCCGTCTTCTTCCTCTTCCTCCTCGTCCTCGTACTCGCCGTTCTCCTCCTCGGCGTACGGGCCCTCCTCCTCGTCCTCGTGGCCGGCCTCCTCCTCGGCCACCGCGTCCTCGTGGCTGCGGACGACCTCGCCGTCCTGGATCTCACCGCGCCAGCTGTCCTCGGCCTCTCCCTTGAGAGTGATGAAGCGGACGTAGTTCTTCAGGTCCAGCCGGGTGCGGCGGCCCTGGGCCCGCCAGATGTTGCCGGTCTTCTCGAAGAATCCGCTCGGGTAGTACTCCATGACCAGCAGGATCCGGGTGAGGTTCTCGTCGAGCCGGTGGAAGGAGACGACGCCCTTCGTGGTGCCCTTCGCGCCCTCCGACGTCCACCGGATGCGGTCGTCGGGCAGCTGCTCGGTGGTGTGGGCCTTCCAGCTGCGGCTGGACCACAGCACCTTCAGCTGCCAGTCGGAGGTGGTGTCGTCGGCGCGGCTCGCGCTCTTGACGCCCTTGGCGAAGGTGCTGAAGTCCTGGAACTGGGTCCACTGGTCGTAGGCGGTGCGCAGCGGCACGCCGACGTCGACGGACTCGATGATGACGGTGGGCTTGTTGCCCCCGCCGCGCTTGCGCTTGGCCCCACCACCGCCGCCGAGGTTCTTCAGCACGCCCATGACGCTGTCCTTGGCGCGGGAGGCGCCCAGCTCCAGGACCGAGCGCACCGGGCCCTTGCCCTCGGCGAGCTTGCGACCGGCGTCGAGGGCGAGCCTGGCGAATCCCGGGGTGTTGCCCTCGGCGATGTCGTTGAGCATGCCGGTGGTCTCGCCGAGCTTGTGGCCGAAGCCGACCAGCAGCCGCTGGGCCTGGGCGGCGAGGTAGTCCTGGGCCTCGGCCTTGAGCCGGTCGGCGGCCTCGCTGTGGGCCAGGTCCCCCAGCGGGGTGTCCTTCGCCGCGCCGCGCGCCGCGCCGCCGGCCGCGGAGGTCGCGGTCCCGAGGGTCTCGGTCATCGGTCACCACCGCCCTTCGGCCGCCGGGAGCGGGCAGCGCGGTGCGTGTCGCCGGCGGCGGCCGTCTTCTTCGTGGCCGTCCCGCGGGTCGCGGTCTTCTCCGCCGCCGCCTTCTTGCCGGGAGCCTTCTTGGCGGGGGCCTTCCTCGCGGGAGCCGTCCTCCCGGGGGCCTTCCTCGTGGGGGCCTTCCTCGCCGCCTCCTTCCGGGCCGGCCCGCGCCGGTCCCCTGCCGCCTCCCCTTGACCCTCCTCGGCCTCGCGGCCTTCCCGGTCCTCGTAGTCGTCCTCGTACTCGTCCTCGCGTTCGCGCTCGTCCTCGCGCTCGTCCGGGTGAGCGTCCTCCCCCTCGGCCTCCTCGTCCGTGCCCGGCTGCGGCACGACGCCGGCGAGTTCGTCGCGGATCTGCGCGGTCCGCCCGTGCAGCCGGTCGGCGAGCGCGTTCATCTGCCGTTCGGCCACGGCCCCCGAGGCCGCCTTGCCCACACCCTTCAGATCCTCACGCAACTGGTCGCCGATCTCCTTGAGCTGCGGGTTGTTCGCCAGTTGCTGCTCGACGAGCTGTGCGATCCCGCCCGGACCGAGGTTCAGCTTCTTGCCGGCCACCAGGCTGCCCACCGTGAGGGCGAGTTTCGCCTTCTTGGTCCGTCCCAGGAGGTAGCCGGCCCCTATCGCGAGACCCAGTCCCACTTTGTTCATGGTGCCGTCCCCTCGCCTGTCCCCCCGCCTGTCCACTCACCCGTCCCCTCGCCCGTCCCGGCGGCTGAGCGCAGGCCGGTCTCCAGCCGGTCCAGCAGTTCGTCCTCCCGGCGGTCGAACTCCTCGCCGCTGATCTCGCCCGCCTCCAGCTTCTCCTCGAGTCGGGCCAGTTCGGCCTGTATCGCCGCCGGGTCGTAGTAGATGCGCTCGGCTTCGCGCAGTACCTGCCGGATCGCCCAGGCGCTTCCGCGCGCCGGTGCGAACGGCAGCAGCAGCACTTCGGAGATGAGTCCCATGACGTCACCCCGTTCCTGTGTCGGCTCCGGCCGTGGTGCTCGCGGGCTCGGCGGGGCCGGGTTCGACGAAGCTGTACGGCGGGAGCGGGCCGTTGATGCGCAGTTCGAGGTGGGGCAGGTCCTTGCGGGCCTGTTCGGCGGCGGTCACGAAGTCCTCGGTCGCTTCCCGGTCCACCAGGAACGAGGCGTTGACCAGCCAGCCGGTGGACGGGGGGCCGTCGCTGACCGCGGCCGCGTACGGTTCGAGGGCGTGCACGATCGCGCGGGCGTCGTCGGCCTCGCGGGTCTGCACGGCGGCCGCGACCAGCTCCCCGAGCCGGAGTTTGGCGTCGTAACCTCCGCCGCCGGAGCGCCGGTTGGCCTCCGCCAGCGACCGGATCTCGGGGTTCTCGGCCATCACGCGGTGCAGTACCGCGTCCTCGACGTGGTGACCCTTGACGTTGTACTCGACCTTGCCCTCCAGCGCCCGCAGCCGCTCGCGGTAGTGCTCGGCACGCTCGGTGAGCACGCCGGTGACGGCGGCGTCGTCCGGGGCGACGCTGCCGAACCGCATCGGCAGCACGCAGCCGGTCGCACCGGCCTCGCTGAGCACGGCCTGGTGGGCGAGCAGGTCCCGCCGTTTGGGCCGCAGCCCCTCGGGCGCGTCGCTGACGACCGCGGCCAGTTCGCCCGCCTCCAGCACGCGCACCGGGCGGGCCGGCTCGCCCACCCCGCCCAGATCCCGCGGCAGGGACGGGTGCGAGGCCGCGGTGATCGCGTAGACGTACGTGCTCACTCCCGCTCCTCCTTCCGCCGGGCCGGCCCGGTCCTACGGGGCCTCGGCCGCTCCCCGGCCTCACCCGCGCGCTCGCCCGCGTGCTCCTGGCGGCCCTGCTGGAAGGCGTCGGAGACGGTCTGCGCGGCGCCGGACAACGCCCCCTTCGCCTTGCCGCGCGCGCCGGACTCGGTGACCTCTCCGACCAGGTCGGGCAGGCCCGGCGCCCGGTGCGGGCCGGCCTCCAGGTCCAGCCGGTTGCAGGCCTCGGCGAAGCGCAGGTAGGTGTCGACGCTGGCGACGACGACCCGCACGTCGATCTTCAGGATCTCGATGCCGACCAGGGAGACCCGCACGAACGCGTCGATCACCAGCCCCCGGTCGAGGACGAGTTCCAGTACGTCGTACAGGCCGCTGCTGCCGCCTGCGCCGCCGGACGTCTGTGCCGGGACAACGGTCATGCCACCGGGCCTCCTCACCCGCATAAGTCTGTGTAGGTGTGCGTAGGTCTGTGCCCTGCGGGCCGCGTCCGCGCACGGGGTCTGCGGGTGCCTCCCGTGCCCGGGGCCGTGGCCGCTCTAGCCGCCGCCGGGGCGGCGGGCGTCGGCGCGGCCGCGTTCGTAGCGGTGCAGGCGCCGGTAGCCGGTCAGCTGCCCCCGCGGGTCGAGCGCGACCCGGTAGCTCGCCATGAGGCTCATGGTGTCCGGCACCCGGGCCAGCTCCACGACCTCGACCTCCAGCGACCAGCCGTCCTCCGTCTGCTCGAAGGACGTCACGGACTCCGCGGTCAGCCCGGTCAGCTCGGCGAACTGGGCCCGCGCCTCACGCAGCACCTCCGCGGTGTTGTCTTGCTCCACCATGGCCACCTCTTCCCCCTCGGGTGGCCGCAGGCTCCACGGCCAAACCTGGGCATAAACGGGCATCACTCACACATCGCTTCGAACCTCCTGGAACCCGCCGGTGCGCACCGTGCGCGCCTCGTCGCTCACCGCACGACCGCTTCCTCCACCAGCAGCCGCGCCGCGGCCACGATCGACTCGGCGTCGATGCCCGCGGCATGCAACTGCTCGGCGGGTGAGGCGGAGCCCGGCATCACCCGCACGGCCAGCCGCACCAGGCGCGGCACCGGGCGTCCGTCGGTGAACGCGTCGAGCACGGCGTCGCCGAGGCCGCCCTCGGCGTGATGGTCCTCCACGGTGAGCAGGCAGCCGGTGTCCTCGGCGGCCTTGCGGAGCGTGTCCCGGTCGACCGGCTTGATGGAGTACAGGTCGATCACGCGGACCGCGACGCCGTCCCGGCCGAGGGTGGCGGCGGCGGCGAGCGCCTCGTGCAGGGTGACGCCCGCGGCGACGACGGTCAGCCGGTCCTGTGCTGAGGAGCGCGGCACCTTGCTGCCGCCGACGGGGAAGTCCTCCCCGGGCCCGTAGAGCACCGGGCTCTCCCCGCGCGAGGTGCGCAGGTAGCGGACGCCCTCCAGGTCGGCCATCCGCGCGACGAGCTGCGCGGTCTGGTTGGCGTCGCACGGGTAGAGCACGGTCGAGCCGTGGACGGCGCGCATCATCGCCAGGTCCTCCAGGCCCATCTGGCTGGGCCCGTCCTGTCCGATCGCCGTGCCCGCGTGGGAGCCGTTGAGGTTGATCCCGGAGCCGCTGACGGAGGCCATCCGCACGAAGTCGTGCGCGCGGGTCAGGAAGGCCGCGAACGTCGACGCGTACGGCACCCAGCCGCGCCGGGCCATTCCGACGGCGGCGGCGACCATCTGCTGTTCGGCGATATAGCACTCGAAGTAGCGCTCGGGGTGTTCCTTGGCGAAGAACTCCGAGCGGGTGGAGTCGCCGACCTCACCGTCGAGGGCCACGACGTCGCCGCGCGCGGTGCCGAGCGCGGCGAGCGCCTGGCCGTAGGCGTCGCGGGTGGCGGCCTTTTCGCCCCGGGCCCAGCGGGGCAGTTCGAGGTTGCCGTCGCCCACGGCGTGCAGCGAACGGGCGGAGCGCGGCTCGTGCACGTGGACGCGGATGTCGCGGACGCCGCCGAGTTCCTCGACCGCCTCGTCGGGGTGCTTCAGTGGCTTGCCGTGCAGTCCCTCACGGTTCTCGGCCTCCTTGACGCCTTTGCCCTTGAGGGTGCGGGCGATGATCGCGGTGGGCTGCCCCTTGGTGGAGACCGCCTCGCCGTAGGCGCGGTCGACGGCGTCCAGGTCGTGGCCGTCGATCTCGATCGTGTGCCAGTCGAAGGCGCGGAAGCGGCGGGCGTAGGCGTCCAGGTCGTGGCCGTGGCGGGTGGGGCCGCGCTGGCCGAGCCGGTTGATGTCGAGGATCACGGTCAGGTTGTCCAGGTGCTCGTACCCGGCGTGCTCGGCGGCCTCCCAGATCGAGCCCTCGGCCAGCTCGCTGTCCCCGCACAGCACCCACACGCGGTAGTCGGCGTGGTCCAGCCGCTTGCCGGTGAGCGCGATCCCGACGCCGATGGGCAGGCCCTGTCCGAGGGATCCGGTGGCGGTCTCCACCCACGGCAGCCGTCGCGGGGTGGGGTGCCCTTCCAGGCGGCTGCCCAGCTTGCGGAAGGTGAGCAGTTCCTCGTCGTCGATGGCGCCCGCCGCCTTGTAGGCGGAGTACAGCAGCGGGGAGGCGTGTCCCTTGGACAGGACGAAGCGGTCGTTGCCGGGGTGCTCGGGTCGGCCGAAGTCGTAGCGGAGGTGGTTCGCGAGCAGGACCGCCATGAGGTCGGCGGCGGACATGGAGGACGTGGGGTGCCCGGAGCCCGCCGCGGCGGCGGCGCGCACACTGTCGACGCGCAACTGCTGGCCGAGTTCGACGAGTTCGTCGGTGTTCATGAGTCTCCCTCCGCGGGTATGTCGTCCGCCTTGACCGGACCGGGGGCGGGATGGGACCCGCCGCGCCCGGCGTCGGTCCGCGCTGCCGGTCCGGACGCGGCCGTCGTCCTCGCCTGCGGCTCGGGTCCGCCCGGTACGCGGGCCAGCTCCGGGGAGGCCGTGTCCAGGGGCACGGACCAGGACCGTACGAGGCCCAGCTGGACGGACTGGCGCGGCAGTACCGCGTCCAGCAGCCAGTCCGCGGCCACCCGGACGCGGTTTCCGGGCATCGCCGCGAGGTGGTAGGCGCGGGTGACCGCGCCGGCCACCGGCCCGGACAGTGGGACACCGAACGGGTCGGCGGCGGCCTGCGCACCGCCCAGGTCCACGACGAAACCCAGATCGCGGTGGCGGTAGGGGCGGCGCTCGCCGACGCCGAGCGAGGCGGCGACGTTGACCGCGGCCGCCTTGCCCTGCCGCCAGGCGTGCTGGGCGGTCATCGGGGTGCACCGGCCGGGTTTGTCCAGGTCGGGGACGGCGGCCGCGTCCCCGCACGCGAACACCTCCGGCCGCCCCGGCACCTGGAGGAAGGGGTCGACGACGAGCCGGCCCCGCTCCAGCGGCTGCCCGGTGTTCTCCACCAGCGGGTCGGGCCGTACGCCGACGCACCACACGAGGGTGCGGCTGCGGACGAACTCGCCGTCCGTCAGCAGCACCCCTTCGTGCGTGGCCTCCTGCACGGAGGTGCCCATGCGCACCTCGACGCCCCGCCGCCGCAGCACGCGGTCGGCGGTGGCCGAGAGCCGTTCGTCCAGCTCGGGCAGCACACGGGGCGCGATGTCCAGCAGCAGCCAGCGCGGCCGGATCCCCCGCCGGGGCGGGTGCCGGCGCACCAGCGAGTCGGTGAACATCTTCCCGTGCGCGGCGACCTCGGTGCCGGTGTAGCCGGCGCCCACGACGACGAACGTGCAGCGGTCCGTGCAGGTCTCGGGGTCGTCGTCGGCGCCGGCCAGTTCGATCTGGCGGGTCACGTGGTCCCGCAGGTACAGGGCCTCGGGCAGGCCGCGGAAACCGTGCGCGTGCTCGGTGACTCCGGGGATCGGCAGCAGTTTGTTGACACTGCCGACGGCGAGCACCAGCCGGTCGTAGGCCAGCGTGCCCTCGCCGCCCTCGGGGTCGGTGTAGCGCACGGTGCGCCCGTCCAGGTCGATGCCGTCGGCCTCGCCGAGGACCAGCCTTACGTGGCGCAGCGCGCCGGCGAGGGAGACGGCGGCCCGGCGCGGCTCCAGGAGGCCCACGGCGACCTGGGGCAGCAGAGGCAGGTACAGGAAGTAGTCGGTCGGGTTCAGCAGGGTGATGTCGGCCTTGCCCCGGGACATCCTCGACAGGGTCCGGGCCGCGCGGTAGCCGGCGAATCCGGCACCGACGATCACGATGCGGGGTCGACTCACGGTTCGCCTCCGGCGCGGTCGTGTACGTCGTATTCCTGGTACAGGTGGTGGGGGTGGTGCGGGACTTCCCGCGTCCCCTCGGCCTGCTCACCCAAACTTCCGCCGACACCGGATCGGCCGCCGCGCCCGCCGTGACGGCACCAGGCGGGGACGAGGACAGGGGCGGGCGCCCGCCGCCCGGGAGGGCGAGCGGACGCCCGGTGTCATGTCACGCTCCAGCAGCAGAGGACACGGAGTTCCGGCAGCGCGGAACGTGGAGTTCCGGCTGCGGGATCGCGGCGGGGTGTCAGGCCCGGCGGTCCGTTCCGGGGTCGGTCTCCCCGGGATGTTCCGGCCCGGCGGCCGGAGGCGGGGGCGGCACCGGCGGTACGGGAGGGTACGCCGCATCCGCCGCCCTGCCGGTCGCGCCCGCCGCCCGGCCCGCGGCACCCGACGACGTGCCGGTGCCGCCCGCCGGCGGGACGCCCCTGCCCTGTCCGGGCGCGAGGCCCGTGCCGTGCTCCGGCACGTGCCGCGTGTGCCGCGACGCCGACGGCCGGGCCGCCTCGCGCAGCGCGTAGGCCGCCGCGCCCAGGATGACCGCGGTGACCAGTGCGGCGGCCCAGCCGGGCAGGCCGATCGCGAGGGCCAGCCCCACGGTGAGTGCGAGGGCCGCGCCCGCGTACAGGGCGACGGCGCCGGACGCGGCGTACAGCGCGGCGGTGCGACGCTGCCTGCGGGTCTGCTCGCGCAGTTCGTCGCGCACCGTCTCACGCGCCACCTGCGCCAGCTCGTCGACCAGTTCCTTGTCCAAGTGCTCCAGGTGATCCAAGCCCTTCATGCGGCGCGGGTACCCGCGCAGGCGTACGCATAACACCGTCCGAGGATGTGGCGGAGGGGGTGGGCGTCACGGGCGATCCGGTGAAACGATCTCCTCGCCAGGCGGCCCCAACTACGCTCGTGCGCATGGAGATTCTGGGAACCACCCTGCGCGTCTGCGTCAACGATCTGGACACCGCCGTCCCGTTCTACGAAGGTCTCGCGGGTGCCAGAGCTCTCCGCTTCGAGCAGGGCGGCGTCCAGGTGGCCGCGGTCGGCTGCTTCCTGCTGATGAGCGGCCCCGAGTCGCAGCTGGAGGTGCTGCGCAAGGTCACGGCGACGATAGCCGTGGAGGACGTCGACGAGGCGCACCGGGTGCTGACCGGGCTCGGCGCGCACATCGTCGCCGGGCCGGTCCCGACACCGGTGGGCCGCAACCTGATCGCCCTGCACCCGGACGGGACGGTGTACGAGTACATGGACCGCCGGGGCTGAGCGGGCCCGGCGCTGTGCGGGCACGGCGATATTCCGTGGTCGGCGCGTCGCGGGCGCCGTAGAGTCGGCCGGTCACCCCCTGTGGCCCCTGGCCGAGCACGGAGAAGTACGGAGAGCCGATGAGCGAGCAGCACACCTACCGGGTGATCGTCCGGGGCACCTGGGACGCACTGACCGACGAGGCACGGGAACGGCTGCGCGCGCAGGCGGGCGAGCACGGCATGCTCAGCATGCGGTTCACCGAGGAGGGCTCGCTGTCGTACGAGCCGTCCCCGCTGAAGCACTTCTCGATGCGCTACGTCGTGGTATGCGACGCGGAGGACGGCGAGGAGATGGCGGCCGCGATCGCCGAGGACCGCGCGGAGAGCGCCCTGCGCGGCCTCGGATACGGCTTTCGTGACCTGCGGTCGACGGTGACGGACCTGGACACCATGAAGGTCAACTTCAAGCGCGCGTCTCGGCGGTGAGCGCCCACCGCTCGTGGTCGCGCCAGGCCCCGTCGATGAAGAGCATGTCCGGCGAGAAGCCCTCCAGGCGGAAGCCGCAGGCGCGGGCCAGCGCGATCGAGGCGGTGTTGAGCGGCTGGACGTTGATCTCCAGCCGGTGCAGCCGCATCGGGCCGAAGGCGTAGCCGATGACGAGGTCGAGGCCCTCGCGCATCAGGCCGCGCCCGGCGGCGTGCGCGAAGGCGCCGTAGCCGAGCGCGCCACACCGGAACGCGCCGTGCACGATGTTGTTGATGTTGACGAACCCGGCGAGGGCACCGGTGTCCCTCTCGCAGACCAGGAAGCCTGCCTTAGCCGGGTCCTCGATCAGCCGCCGGGCGTAGGTGGTGTACGCCTCGGCCGTGGCCGGCGGGAAGAGCCACGGGCGGTGCAGCTCCTCGCTCTCGCGGACCCGGGCGGTGAACTCGGCGCCGTCCTCCTGGGTGAAGGGCCGGATCCCCACGCGGGGCCCTTCGGCGACGTAGTGGACTGCGGTGTGCGGCATGCCGTCACCCTACGCGCGGCGCGCGCCCGGCCACCCCGCGGTCGGCGCAGGACGGTCAGCGCAGGGCGGGTTCGTCGAGCGTCAGCGTGCCCGCGTCGGCGTCGAGTTCGGCCATGACACCGAAGGGGACGGTCACCGCGCCCTCGCAGTGCCCGAAGCCGAACTCCTCGGCGACGGGCACCCCGAGTCCGCCGAGCCGGTCGGCGAGCAGGGCCCGCACCCGGTCGGGGGTCTCGCAGTCCTTCCAGGACCCGAGCAGCACCCCGCGCACCCCGTCGAACCAACCGGCGCGCAGCAGCTGGGTGAGGTACCGGTCCAGACGGTAGGCCTCCTCGCCCACGTCCTCCAGGCACAGCAGCCCCCCGGCCGCGCCGGGCCGCGCGTGCGGCGTGCCGAGGTCGGCGGCGAGCAGGGCCAGACAGCCGCCGAGGGTGACGCCGCGGGCCCGCCCGGGGACCAGGGCCGGGCCGCCGGAGACGAGGGAGCGGACCGTCTCGGGCGCGAACAGGGTCGCCCGCAGGTGCCGCTGCGCCCGGTCGTTCTTGACGAAGTCGACCCCGGCGGCCATCGGCCCGTGCAGCGTGACCAGGCCCAGCCTGGTGGCGAACGCCTCGTGCAGCGCGGTGATGTCGCTGAAGCCGACGAACACCTTCGGTCTGGCCGCCCGCATGGCCTCCCAGTCGAGCAGGTCCACCATGCGCTGGGCGCCGTAGCCGCCGCGGGCGCACAGCACCGCGTCCACCGACGGATCGCACCAGGCGCCCTGAAGGTCGGCGGCGCGGTCGCGGTCCGTGCCCGCCAGGTAGTCGAACGTGCCGTGCCGGGCCGTCACGTGCGGCGCCACCACCGGATCCAGGTCCCAGCCGCGCAGCACGTCCAGGCCGGCCTGCAACCGCTCCTCGGGCACGGGCCCGCTGGGCGCGACGACGGCCACGCGCGCGCCGGGAGCGAGCCGGGTGGGGCGGGCGAGTTCCTTCACGTGCCGAGCTCCAGGGTCGGGATGCCGGCCGGGTCCAGGCCGAAGACCTGAGCGTACAGCGACAGCTCCGCCTCGAGGGCCCGCACCATGGTGTCGGCCCGGCGGAAGCCGTGCCCCTCACCCTCGAACGCGAGGTACGCGTGCGGCAGCCGCCGACCGGCCAGCCGGGCGAGGAACCGCTCGCACTGGGCCGGCGGGCAGATCACGTCGTCCAGGCCCTGGAGCAGCAGGAACGGAGCCGTGATTTGGTCCGCGTGCTCGGCGGGCGAGCGCTCCGCGTACCGGCCGGGCACCTCGGCGAGCGGTCCGACCAGGGACTCCAGGTACTGCGACTCGAAGTCGTGGGTCTCCCCCGTGCCCCAGCCGGTCAGGTCGAGGATCGGGTAGATGATCGTGCCGCAGGCGTAGACGTCGGTCGTGGCCAGGGAGGCCGCAGTGGTCCAGCCGCCCGCACTGCCGCCCCGGATCGCCAGCCGCGAGCGGTCGGCGGTGCCCTCGTCGGCGAGGGCGAGCGCGACCGCCGCGCAGTCCTCGACGTCGACGACGCCCCACTGCTCGCGCAGCCGGTCGCGGTACTCGCGGCCGTACCCGGTGGATCCGCCGTAATTGACCTCGGCGACGCCGATGCCCCGCGAGGTGAAGTAGGCGATCTCCAGGTCGAGCACGAGGGGCGCACGGCTGGTGGGTCCGCCGTGCGCCCACACGACGTACGGCGGCAGTTCGCCGTCGGGCGCCGCGCATTCGGGGTGGTGCGGCGGATAGATGTGGGCGTGGATCTCCCGGCCGTCCGGCCCCGTGAAGGTGCGGGTCCGGGGCTCGGGGTAGTACGCGGGGTCGACCGGGTCCTCGTGCGCGGCGCCGATCACCCGTGTCCGGCCCGTCCGGGTGTCCAGCTCGACGACCTCGTACGCGCTGCGGGGGCCTGCGGCCACCGCGACGACCCGGTCGCCGTGCACCGCCGGCGACGCGTCGAACTCGGTCCAGGGGCCCGCCGCGTCGACGACCTCGCCCGTCTCCGGGTCGAGCACGCCGAGGGCGGTGGCGCCACGCCCGTGCACGACCGCGACCAGACCGCAGTCCAGCGGCGCGAACCAGCGCTGGCCCAGCTTCCACAGCGGGCCGCCGAACTCCTCCTCGCGGACGCACAGCGGCTTACCGTCGCGGTAGAGGTTCCACCAGCCGCCGCGGTCGCTCGCGTACAGCAGCGAGCCGTCGGCGGCCCAGTCCGCCTGGGCGATGGACTCCTCGGGGCCGCCGGCCACCGTCCGGGGCGTGCCGAGTGAGCCGTCCGCGCGCACCTGGGCCACCAGCAGTTCCGTGCCGTCCCAGGGCATCCGCGGATGGTCCCAGGCCAGCCAGGCCGCTTGCCGCCCGTCGGGCGAGAGCCGGGGGCCAGTCACGAACCGGTGCCGGTCGTCGGTGAGTTCGCGTACCGCGGCCCGGTCGTCGGCGGCCGAGCCGTCCAACGGCACGGCGGCGAGAACACGCCGCACGTCGGTGGGGGCCTCCCCGGTGAACTCCTCGAGCACGCACCACACCTCGCCGTGTTCCAGGCGCAGTTGGGGTTCGGCCCAGCGCAGTCCGCCGCCCACCGCCGAGAGCGGGCTGAGCGGGCGCGGCTCGCCGCCGGGCTCGTACCGGTACAGGCGCTGGTCGGCGAAGTTCACGAACACCAGCAGCGGCACGCCGTCCACGACGGCTCCGGCCCAGGGACGGCCGCCGTACTCGATGACGCGGCTGCGCACGTTCCACGGTGCGGGCAGCACCGTGGACCGCGAGCCGTCGGCGAGCCGCCGTACCAGCGCCCGGCGTCCGCCCTCGGCGGGCCGCGGCTCGGTCCACCACACCTCGTCGCCGACGAATTCCGGGAACTCCGGCCTGCCGTCGTGTGCGGCGGCGAGGGCCGCGTCGACGGGCGAGGGCCAGGAGCCGCAGGGCAGGATGCGCACGTTTTCCCCCATGGGTTCAGGCGGTCCGCAGGAAGCGGTCCAGGACGCGGACGCCGAAGTGCAGCGCCTCGACGGGGACACGCTCGTCGACTCCGTGGAACAGGGCGTTGTAGTCGAAGCCCTCGGGCAGCTTCAGCGGCGAGAAGCCGTACCCGGTGATGCCCAGCCGGGAGAACTGCTTGGCGTCGGTGCCGCCCCCCATGCAGAACGGCACGACGTGGCCTTCGGGCGCGAACTCCTTCACGGCGGCCCGCATCGCCGCGAAGGACGGCGAGTCGACCGGCGCCTGCAGCGCCACCTCGCGGTGCTCGAACTCCCAGTCGACGTCCGGGCCGGTCAGCCGGTCGAGGGTGGCGCGGAACTCCTCCTCGCCGCCGGGCAGATACCGCCCGTCGACGTGGGCGACGGCCTCCCCCGGGATCACGTTGATCTTGTAGCCGGCCTCCAGCATGGTGGGGTTGGCGCTGTTCCGCAGCGTCGCCTCGACCAGGTGGCCCGCCGGGCCGAGCTTGTCCAGCAGCGCGTCGACGTCCCGCAGATCCGCCTCGACGCCGTACACGGCGGCGAGTTCGGTGAGGGCCGCGCGTACGGTCGGGGTGAGCCGCACGGGCCATTCGTGGCTGCCGATCCGGGTGATCGCGGCGGCGAGCCGGGTCACCGCGTTCTCCCGGTTCACCTTGGAGCCGTGGCCCGCCCTGCCCCGGGCGGTCAGCTTCAGCCAGGCGGTGCCGCGCTCACCGGCCGCGATCGGGTAGATCTCGCGGCCGGCGCCGTCGTGGAAGGTGTACGCCCCCGACTCGCTGACGCCCTCGGTGCACCCCTCGAACAGCCCGGCGTGCTGGTCGGCAAGGAAGCCGGAGCCGTCCTCGGCGCTCGCCTCCTCGTCCGCGGTGAAGGCGATCACCACGTCCCGCCGCGGCCGGACGCCCTGCCGGGCCCAGGAGCGGACCACGGCGAGGATCATCGCGTCCATGTTCTTCATGTCGACCGCGCCGCGGCCCCACACGACCCCGTCGCGGACCTCGCCGGAGAACGGGTGCACGCTCCAGTCCTCGGCCTGCGCGGGTACGACGTCCAGGTGACCGTGCACGAGCAGCGCGTCCGCCGACGGGTCGGTGCCCTCGATCCGGGCCACGACGTTGGTCCGGCCCGGGGTGCGCTCCAGGAGCACGGGCTCCAGGCCCGCCCCGGCCAGCCGTTCGGCCGCGTACTCGGCCGCCGGGCGCTCCCGGCAGTCGCCGCCGCCCCGGTTGGTGGTGTCGATGCGGATCAGGTCGGAGGTGAACCCGACGACCTCGTCCAGCGCCTGCGCGTCAGCCATACTGCTCCTCGATCGCGGCCGAGGCGATCGTGGTGACCGCCTTGAAGGTGCGGATTGCCTCGTACATGGTCGCGCCGGTGTAGGCGACCTTGCGCTCCCCGATCCGGCTCACTCCGGGGACGACGGTGCAGGCCATGGCGAGGTGTTCGGCGTCGAACTCGACCGCGATGGTGAACGGGCCACGCTGGAACGGTTCGTGACGGACCGCCAGCTCGGCCGCCTGCTTCGCGGCCGCGCGGATGTCGGCGGCGGTGCGGGTCGGCGTACGGCACACGGCCGCGTACCGGGACACGTGGTCCTTCACGGCGACCTTCAGCGCCCCGGGCGCGTATCCGAGGGCGTCCTCGCAGGCCACGTCGTCCCCGGTGACCAGCACGACCGGCACCCCGTACTCGGCGACCACATGGGCGTTGAGCAGCCCCTCGCTGGCCCGTACGTCGTTCAGCCAGACCCCCGTGATGGAGTTGGCGAGGAAGGTGTGGGCGAGGACGCCCTCCATGCCGGCGCCCGCGTGGTAGCCGACGAAGGCGATCCCGTCCACGTCACCGTGCTGCACGCCCTCCACCATGGACAGCGACTTGTGCCGCCCGGTGATCATCCGCACCCGCTCGTCCATCTGCTCGAGGAGCAGGTTGCGCATGGTCCAGTGCGCCTCGTTGACGAGGACCTCGTCGGCTCCCCCGTCGAAGAAGCCGCGCACGGCCGCGTCGACGTCCGAGGTGAACATCGCCCGGCACCGCTCCCACTGCGGCGTCCCCGGCAGCACGTCGGCAGGCCAGGTCACACCGGTGGCACCCTCCATGTCGGCACTGATGAGGATCTTCATGGAGCGTCACGTTACGCGCCGATCAGCGAACCGGCTACGGAGAGGCGGTGAAAGTCGGCAGGTCCGGTCCTCAGCGCTCCAGGAAGTCGAACAGGTCCTCCCAGCGTCCGGTGATGACGTCCGGGTCGAAGCGCCGCACACTGCGCAGGGCCTGGTCGCCCATCGTGTCGCGCAGCTGCTCGTCGGACATCAACCGGACGAGGTGGCGGGCGAGTTCGGAGGTGTTGCCGGGGCGGGCGAGCAGGCCGTTCTCCTCGTGGGCGACGATCTCGCGGACGCCGGGCGCGCAGTCGAACGCCACACAGGGCACGCCGGTCGCCATGGCCTCCAGCAGGACCAGCGGGAAGCCCTCGCCGCGGGAGGACTGGACGAAGACGCAGGAGGCGCGCAGCGCGCCGGGCACGTCGTCGGTCTGCCCGGCGAAGTCGACGGAGTCCTCCAGGCCGAGTTCCGCGCACTGCTGCCGGAGCTGCGCCTCGGCCTCTCCGCTGCCGTAGACGCGCAGGGTCCAGCCGGGCTGCTTCGGCGCGGCCTCGGCCCAGGCGTCCAGGAGCATGTCGACGCCCTTCTCGTGGGACAGCCGGCCGACGCTCACCACCACCTTCTCGGTGCGCGGCGACGGTGTGCCGGGCGCGATGGGCAGCGGGTTGGGCATGAAGCCGACGTTGTTCATGCCCTCGACCCCCCAGCGGTCGGCGTCCTCCTGGGTGAGCGCCAGCAGCCGGTCGACGTCCTTGTAGTACCGCTTCACCCGCCCGAACCGCGACGACTTGCGGGCCGTCTCGAAGGACTCGTGGGTCATGCCGACGACGCGGTGCCCGGCGGTGTCCGCGAGGGCCACCCACTCCATCGCCCACACCTGGGGGACGACGATCATCGCGCCGGGCCGGGCGGCCTGGAACAGCGCGGAGAGCCGGCTCGCGGCGGACCGCATGTGGGTGTCGTGGCGGCGCACGGCCGGGTCGAGGCGGCCGAGCGGGCGACGCGGCCTGGGACGGCCGGGCGGGCGGCGGGCGTAGAGCGTCACGGTCCGGAACGGCGGCCGGTCGGCGAGAGCCATCGGGTGGTGGGGCGGGGCGATGCCGACGACGGTGACCCGGTGGCCGCGCTCGGCCAGCAGCCCGGCCAGCTGGATCTGCCAGCGGCCCACACCGCCGAGTTCGTTGACCTCGTTGCCCACGAAGAAGATGTCGCGCTCGGTCATCGGGTCTCTCCTGCGGCACCGAAGAAGCGGTCCACGATCTGCGCCGCGGCGTCCCCGCGGTCGTACTCGCCGTACTTGTCCACGAACTCCTTCAGCCGCGCCTCGTACTTCGACTGTACGGTGCCCAGGTCACGGATCACGGCGAACAGTTCGTCCTCGGTGCGGGGTACGGGGCCCGGTGCCTCGGTGAGCAGGTCGAAGTACGTGCCGCGGCTGTCCTGGGCGTACTCCTCCCAGTCGTGGGCGTAGAACACGAGGGGGCGCCGGAGCAGGGCGTAGTCGAACATCACCGACGAGTAGTCCGTGATCAGGCAGTCGGCGAGCAGCAGCAGCGGGGTGATGTCCGGTTCGGCGCTGACGTCGATCACACGTCCCGCGACCGACGGCGGCAGGGTGATCCGGTTCAGGTAGTGCGCGCGCACGAGGAGGGTGTGGTCGTCGCCGAAGCGGGCGGCGAAGTCCTCGACGTCGAAGGGGAACGCGAAGTCCCGTACGCGGCCGTCGGGATGGGCGCGGAACGTCGGCGCGTACAGCAGCACGCGCCGGTCCGGGGCGAGGCCGAGCCGGTCGGCCAGCCGCTGTACGTCGGCGGGCGGCGGCGCCCCCTCGCGGACCCGCACCAGGGCGTCGTTGCGCGGGTAGCCGGTGCGCAGCAGCTTCTCCTCGGGGATGCGGTAGGCGCGGGCGAGGGTGCGCACGTCGTGCTCGCCGCGGACCACGAAGTGGTCGAAGCGGTCCAGCGCCTGCTGGTAGGAGCGCTGGTCCGGCTCGGACATCATCCGGTGGGTGGGCTCGTCGAAGCCCATCCGCTTCAGCGCCGAGCCGTGCCAGGTCTGGATGTACGTCGTCTCCGGGCGTTTGGCCAGCCGCAGCGGGTAGCCCTGGTTGTCGATCCAGAACTCCGCCTGGGCGAGGGCCTTGAGGTAGCGCCAGGACCAGCGGCGCACGAGTTCCACGTCCTGTGGGAAGCCCGTGGGGCGTTCGCCGGCGTACGACCAGATCGGGGTGATCGGCGTCTTGCGGCGGCGCAGTTCCTCGAAGACGGCCCGCGGGCTGTCGCTGTACTGCTTGCCGAGGTGGCTCTCGAAGACGACCGTGCCCTTGCGGACGGGCAGCCTGCGCAGCATACGGTCGTAGACCTGGATTTTGCGGGCACCGGAATTCAGGTCGCGACGCACGGCCCGCAGCGTGCGGTAGGCGCGCTTGGCGGCCCGCGCGGGGCGCCCGTGCAGGTTGCGCTCCACGGCGGCGCGGCCGGTGCGGGCGAGGCGGCCGTGCTGGGTGAGCCGGAAGGCCAGGTGGCCCTTGGCGGACACCTGCGCCTCGAGTCGGTCGGCCATGAGCCGGGTCAGGCGGGGCCTGACGGGCAGGGACCCGGCGTGTTCCAGGTCGACGGCGCCGACGGTGAGCCGGCTGGTGGTGCGCTTGCCGTCGGCGGTGAGGTGCAGCCGCACGTCCCAGACGTCATCGACGATGCCGAGTGGTCTGAGCCGCCGGGCCAGCGGCACCTCGGCCCGCCAGGCGATCGTGTCGCCCTCGTGGCGGGGGGCGGGCACCGGGAAGCGGAAGGTCTGGAGGCTGCGGCGGCGGGCCCGGAACTCCAGCTCGGCACCGAGTTCGGCGCCGGGGGCGATGATGCGCAGCGGGTTGACGAGCTCGCCGGCGAGCACCAGGTCGCCACCGTGCACCGCGTACGCGGTGAGCCGGTTGCGCAGGGCCATCCGGTTCAGCGGTCTGGCGTGGTAGCCAAGGGTGGTGACGTCCAGGAGCTCGCGCATCTCGGGGTTGTCGAGGTAGCGGTCGGTCCAGTAGATCCGGCCGCCCCGCTCGGTCAGCGGCGCGGAGATCTTGTGCCGGTTGATGAGCGTGTCGATGGCCGGCATCAGGTCGGTCCAGTCCTCGCGCAGCAGCAGCTGGGCACAGATGGCGTGGACGCGGTCGAGCTCGGCGTACGCCGCCTCGGGGAAGTCCTGGACGTAGCCGCGGGCCAGTTCGGCGAAGCGGTGGCGGTACTCGTCGTCGAGGAAGGGGAGTTCCCGCAGGTACAGCACCAAGTCGTGCTTGAGGAACTTGACGTCCTTGCGCAGCTTCAGCTCGTCCTGGCCCCGGCGGTCCAGGATGGCGTCGATGCGGCGGTGGATCTCGACGCGGTCGGCGAAGTTGCTGATCTCGCCACGCCGGTTGCTGATCGACTTGACGGCGGACTTCTGGGCGACGTTCCAGTGGTAGACCGTGTGGGGGATGAGGGTGATCCGCTCCGCGGCCAGGTAGGCCTGCGCGGAGAAGAGCAGGTCCTCGTAGTGGATGCCCCGCGGGAAGGCGAGGTCGTTGTCGATCAGGAACCGGCGCCGGTAGCACTTGTTGGTCGACAGGGTGTCGAAGACGAACAGGTCCGGCAGCTCGGCGACGGAGTCCAGGGTGCGGGTGCTGCGGTACAGCCAGGGATACCAGAGGACGCGCTTGCCGTGCCGGCTGTCGGTGTGAACCCGGACACACAGGCCGGAGACGAGGTCGGCGCCGGTGCGGTCGGCGGCCTCGATCATGTTCCGGCACGCGTTCCGTTCCAGGGTGTCGTCGCTGTCCAGGAACATCACGTACCGGCCGCGGGCCGCCTTGACGCCCTGGTTGCGGGGCTCTCCGCAGCCGCCGCTGTTCTCCTGGAGCCGGATCGCCCGTACCCGGTCGGGGTGGGCCGCGGCGAGCGCCTGCGCGACCTCGTGGGAGCCGTCCGTCGAGCAGTCGTCGGCGATGATCACCTCGACATTGCGCAGTGTTTGCTCGAGGACGGAACCAACGGCTGTCGCAAGCCTCTCTTCGTCGTTGTAGACGATGACGACGACACTGACGTCCGGCTCCGGCGCGACGATCGACACGGCCACCTCTCGTCTCTGTTCCATGTGGTCTGTGGGGGTGATGGCTCAACCCTACAACGTGTAGGGAAAGCCCCGATTCCCACCCCTCCAAACTACGCCAATGCGACAATACGCCACCCTACTGACACGCAGAGTACGACCGGCGACCCGGGCCGGTCAGCGGGTGCGGCCTGCCACAAGGCACTGGGGTGGCGGTTCGGTTCGGACTCGGAGGGGGAGCGCACCGGCGTACGGTGCGCTCCCCCCGACAAGCCGGCCTCTGACGGACCGCTCAGTCCTCGTGTCCGAGTTGGAGATCCCGTTCCGTGCGTCCCCCGCCCGCCACTTGGAGCACCGTGGCGACGGGCGGGTAGCCGGCCGCGATCACGGTGTACTCGCCGGAGGACAGGTCGACGAACCGGAACGTTCCGTCGGGTCCGGTGGTGAGCGTGTCGACGACGTTGCCCGCGGCGTCGAGGAGGGTGACGCGCGCGTCCTCGACGGGCCGCCCGCCGCCGGCGCGGACGGTCCCGCGCAGCACGGCGCCGCCCGCGAGCTCGACGTCCTGGCGGGTCTCCCGCGCGGCCTGCACGCTGACCGGCAGCGCGGCCGGGCGGAAGGCGGGGGCGCTGGCGGCGAGGGTGTACTCCCCGGCGACCAGTTCGGTGATGGCGTAGCCGCCCTCGCGCCCGCTGCGGGTGCTGGCGACGACCTCGCCGTGCACATTGGTCAGGGTGACGGTGGCGTCGCGCACGGGGGTGCCGTCGGCGGTGCACACGGTGCCGGTGAGGCGTCCGGCGCCGCCGAGGACGACGTCGAGTTCGACGGGCCGCTCGCCGACGGTCACGGAGACGGCCTGCGGCTGGTGCCCGCCGGCCGCGGCGATCAGGACGTACGACCCGGTGCCCGGCGTGGACAGCGCGTACCGCCCGTCGTCGCCGCTCGCGCCCCGGCCGATCTGCTGTCCCCCGACGTCGATCAGGGTGAGCGCCGCGCGGGGCACGACGGTGCCGTCCGGGTGCTGCACGGTGCCGCAGACGGGAACACCGGCGGGGTAGGGCGAACGGGCCTGCGGCACGGATACGTTCAGCTGTTCGGCGGCGTTCGGCGGCGCGGACTCCGTGCCGGTCGCGTGGGTGTTGTGGGACACCAGCGGTCTCTCCTTGAGGAAGAAGGCGATGAGCAGGCCGAGGACGAGCACCGGCACCAGGTAGAGGAAGATCCGCGGCATGGCGTCCGCGTACGCCCGCACATAGGCGTCGCGCAGGGCGGGCGGCAGCGCCCGCACGGCCTGCGGGGTGATCGACTCGGGGTCGGGGAGGGCGGCGCCCGCGCGCGCGGGGACGCGGTCGCGCAGGGCGTCGGTGAGCCGGCCGGCGAACAGGGTGCCGAAGACGGCGGCGCCCACGCTGCCGCCGATCTGCCGGAAGTAGTTGTTGGCGCTGGTCGCCGTGCCGAGGTCGGCGGGGCGCACCGAGTTCTGCACGGCGAGCACCAGAACCGGCATCACCAGGCCGATCCCGGCGCCGAGGACGGCCATCCAGACGCTGTACTGGAGCCGGGACGTGTCGACTTCGAGCCGGGACAGCAGCCACATGCCGACGGCGGACAGGGCACTGCCGAGGAGGGGGTAGATCCGGTAGCGGCCGGTGTGGCTGATGAGCTGCCCGGAGACGACGGACGCCGCCACGATGCCGCCCATCATGGGCAGCATCAGCAGTCCGGACTCGGTGGCCGAGGCGCCGTCGACCATCTGGAGGAAGGTGGGCAGGTAGCTGGCCGCGCCGAACAGCGCGACGCCGATGACGAGCCCGACCAGACCGCTGACGTTGAAGACGGAGTCCCTGAACAGCCGCAGCGGGATGACGGGTTCGACGGCGAAGTGCTCGGCGACGAGGAAGAGCGCGGTGGCCGCGACGGCGCCCGCGCCGAGCCCCAGGATGGTCCCCGAGCCCCAGGCGTACTCGGTGCCGCCCCAACTGGTCAGCAGCACCAGGCAGGTGGAGGCGACGGCCAGCAGCAGGGCGCCCACGACGTCGAAGCGGGCCTTGCTCCGGGGCCTGGGCAGCTTCAGCACGACGGTGATCACGGCCAGGGTGACCAGGCCGAAGGGCACGTTGATGTAGAAGCACCAGCGCCAGGACAGGTGGTCGGTGAAGTAGCCGCCGAGCAGTGGCCCGGCGACGGAGGCGAGGCCGAAGGCCGCGCCGATGAGTCCCATGAACCGGCCGCGCTGCCGGGGCGGCACGATGTCCGCGATGATCGCCTGCACGCCGATCATCAGTCCGCCGGCGCCGACACCCTGCACGGCGCGGAAGGCGATGAGCTGGTCCATGGTCTGCGCCCGCCCGGCGAGCGCGGAACCGGCGACGAAGACGGCGATGGCGAACTGGAAGACGCCCTTGCGGCCGATCAGGTCGCCGAGCTTGCCGTAGACGGGCAGGCCGATGGTGGCGGTGAGCAGGTAGGCGGTGATCGCCCAGGACATCCGGTCCAGGCCGTGCAGCTCGCCGACGACCTTCGGCAGCGCGGTGGCGACGATCATCTGGTCGAGCGCGGCCAGCAGCAGCGCGAGCATCAGCCCGACGAAGACCAGCCGCACCCGGCGGGCACCGAGCCCCGAGGCGGGGGCGGGCGGCGGGGTGGGGATCCTGGGGGGCGCCGCGACCGGCTCGTCCTGCACCAGAGTGATCCCGCCCACGTACCGCTCCCTCGTCGCACCTGCCGCACGATTGCCGCGCAAAGCGACAACTGCGGGCAGGGCGACGAGTTACGGCGGGCGTCCGGTCCATGCGGAGATCCACTCGAACCGGTGAGCAGCCAACGATGCACGTCGGCTGAGGAGTTGCTCCGAAAAGGTTACTTCTCGACCTCGATGGCGAGCTTGGCGAGCATCGCGTCGTAGATCCGGGCGAGGCCCTTGGGGGCGAACGTCCTCTCGAAGAAGCCGCCGATGCCGCCGGCGCCCTTCCAGGTGGTGGTGATCACGACACGGGACCTGCCCTCGCCGGCCGGGGTGACGCGCCAGACGGTGACCATGGAGGAGTTGCGGTCCTTCTCGACCAGCTCCCCGTCGGTGGGCTCGGAGACCTCCATCAGGCAGTCGCGCACCCGCTTGCTGGTGGCCTGGAGCTTCCAGTGGACGAGGGTGCCCTCGCCGTCACCGCCCTCCCGCACCTCGTACTCGCTGAAGTGCTCGGTCAGCACCTTCGGACGGGTGCCGCTGTAGTCGGCGACCGCGTCGAACACCGTCTCCGCGTCGGCGGCGACGACCCGCTCCGTAGTGGCCTCGACCTGCGCCATGGCTTCCTCCAGGACATCCGTTCTCAGGCTTGGGGCAAGCCAATCACCCCTCCGCCCGGCCACCCAAATCGGGGACCGCAAGTGATCGAATCCGGCGCGGCGGGCGATCGGGAACGGCGTCCGTACGGTCGGCCGCACGATCAAGGGAACATGTGTTCTATTCTGGGGCCAGCACTACCGAGGAGGCGCCATGCGCTGGGACAACCTCACCGTGGACCCGGACGACTCCGGGGACCCCGGTCACGGCCGGGCCGCCGACGCCGCGCTCTTCGGGGCGGACGCGGTCACCACACGTACCTTCGACACCCCCGAGTTCCGTGGGATCACCTTCCACGAGATCCGGGCCCGCTCGATCATCAACCGGGTGCCGGGCGCCTCGCGCATGCCCTTCGAGTGGACGGTCAACCCGTACCGCGGCTGCACGCACGCGTGCGTGTACTGCTTCGCCAGGAAGACGCACAGCTACCTGGACCTCGACACGGGCATCGGCTTCGACACCCAGATCGTGGTCAAGGTGAACGCCCCGGAGCTGCTGCGCCGCCAGCTGGCCTCGCGCCGCTGGCACGGCGAGCACATCGCCATGGGCACGAACGTGGACTGCTACCAGCGGGCCGAGGGACGCTACCGGCTGATGCCGGGCATCCTGGCCGCGCTGCGCGACCACGCGAACCCGTTCTCGATCCTGACCAAGGGCACGCTGATCCTGCGCGACCTCGACCTGCTCACCCAGGCCGCCGAGGTCACCGACGTGGGCGTCTGCGTCTCGGTGGGCTTCACGGACGCCGAGCTGTGGCGCACCGTCGAGCCGGGCACCCCGGCTCCCGAGCGGCGCCTGGACGTCGTGCGGACCCTCGGGGAGCACGGCATCGGCTGCGGTGTGCTGATGGCGCCGGTGATCCCGTTCCTGAGTGACCGTCCGGCCCAACTGCGCGAGACCGTAAGGGAGATCGCGGCGGCCGGAGCCACCTCCGTCACCCCGCTGGTCCTGCATCTGCGGCCCGGCGCCCGCGAGTGGTTCATGGCCTGGCTCGACCAGCACCACCCCCACCTCGTACGCCACTACGAGCGGCTGTACGCCGAGGGCGCCTACGCCCCCACGTGGTACCAGCGCCGGATCACCCGTCAGGTGCACGACCTGGCAAGGGAGTACGGGATCGGGCCGGCGCGCTCGGGAGCGGCCCGGCGTATCCGACCGGCCGAGCCGACGCCGCCCACGACGTCCGAGCCGACTCAACTCACGCTCCTCTGAGATCATTCGAGCGCATCCCCCGGCCCAATTGGGTCAACAATCGTCAGAAAACGTTCTTCCGCTAGTTCTTTCCGGGACGATGCGGCGAGGATCGCGAGACCGCGGTCCGCAGCCTCTCCGTCCTGGGAGGACTCATGAGAAAGAGCGCTGCCGTGCTGTGCGGTGCCGCCGTCGTCATGGCCGGATCCCTCACGGCCGTCCCCGCCGACGCGAGCACACCGCGTCCCGCAGCCGGCACAGTCGCCGCGTCCGCCACCAAGGTCACCTGGAAGAAGTGCGGCACCGCCGGTCATCCGACCCTCCAGTGCGGGTCCGTGAAGGTGCCGCTCGACTACGCGCATCCGTCCGGGAAGAAGATCACGCTGGCGCTGTCCCGCGTCCCGCACACCGCCAAGACCTCTCAGGGCCCCCTGCTGGTCAACCCCGGCGGTCCCGGAGGCAGCGGGCTCTCACTCGCCGGGTTCGTCGCCTCCTCCCTGCCCAAGAAGGTCGCGGCCCAGTACGACGTCATCGGCTTCGACCCGCGCGGCGTGGGCAGGAGTTCCCCGGCGCTCGACTGCAGGCCGGGCTCCTTCAAGCCGGTGCGCCCGGACTCGGTGCCGAGCGCGCCCGCGATCGAGAAGGCCAACCTCGCCCGCGCGAGGTCCTTCGCCGCCGCCTGCGGCAAGAAGTACGCGAGCGTGCTGCCGCACATCAACACGGTCAACGCCGCGACCGACATGGACTCGATCCGCCGGGCGCTCGGCGCGAAAAAGATCAATTACTTCGGTTACTCCTACGGCACCTATCTCGGCGCGGTGTACGCCAAGCTCTTCCCCGAGCGGGTGCGCCGGCTGGTCCTGGACTCGATCGTGGACCCGACCGGCGTCTGGTACGAGGACAACATCCGGCAGGACTACGCCTTCGAGGCCCGCCAGCAGGCCTTCCTGGCATGGATCGCGCAGCACGACTCGACCTACAAGCTGGGCACGGACCCGGCCGGGGTCGAGGCCAGGTGGTACACGATGCGGGCGGCACTCGCCAAGAAGCCCGCGGGCGGCAAGGTCGGCGCCTCCGAACTGGAGGACACCTTCATCCCGGGCGGCTACTACAACGGCTACTGGCCCTACCTCGCCCAGGCGTTCGCGGCGTACGCGAACGACAAGAAGACCGCCCCGCTGGTCGAGGCGTACAAGAGCCTCGCCGCCGTGGACGCCTCCGGCGACAACGGCTACAGCGTCTACGCCGCCGTGCAGTGCCGCGACACCCCGTGGCCGCGCGACTGGCGGCAGTGGCGCAAGGACAACCTGGCCGCGTACACCAAGGCACTGTTCATGACCTGGAACAACGCCTGGTACAACGCGCCCTGCGCCTTCTGGCCGGTCTCCGCCAAGCGACCGGTGAACGTCGCCAACGGCAAGCTGCCGCCGGTGCTGCTGTTCCAGGCGACCGACGACGCGGCCACCCCGTACGAGGGCGGTGTCACGGTGCACCGCCTGCTGCGCCGCTCCAGCCTGGTCGTCGAGCAGGGCGGCGGCAACCACGGCATCACGCTGAGCGGGAACGCCTGCCTGGACAAGCACCTGGCCACGTACCTGACCAACGGCAAGGTGCCGCGCGGACACGGTGTCGCCGACGCGGTGTGCCGGCGGCTGCCCGACCCGAAGCCGCTGAGCGCGTCGGCGTCCGCCGCGTCCGCCGCCCCGACGGGCGGCGCGCGCGGGGCGGCGCTGCACAACCTCGTCCACTTCCGCGGCTGAGCG
Source organism: Streptomyces cyslabdanicus (assembly GCF_052663305.1). Taxonomy (NCBI): domain Bacteria; kingdom Bacillati; phylum Actinomycetota; class Actinomycetes; order Kitasatosporales; family Streptomycetaceae; genus Streptomyces; species Streptomyces cyslabdanicus. The sequence continues at coordinate 68,817 of NZ_JBQRUW010000019.1, read as the reverse complement.
GACGACCCATCTCCGGCGGGTCACCACAGGCGGCCTGACGGGCCGTAGTCGACGACGACGTGGCGGGCCGTCGGACATGGCCCGACGGGCCGCCCGACGACCCGCCGGAGACGGACTGACTGAGGGCTGGCTCCCACCCGACTGGCCGTACGACAGAGACCGCGATCCAGCCGCCCCGTTCCCGCTCCGGGAGACCTGGGCCAAGGAGTGCTCGGCGACTCGCCCTGCACCGGCCCGCCCGGAGGCGGTCGCGGTACGGTGTGCGGCGATGGATGCCGACGCGCGGCCCTGGGACGTGGCGGCGCCGCTCGTACGAGCTGTGCAGAGCGGCGACGCCCTCGCCATGGACGACCTGCTGAAGCTGGTGACACCGTATGTCACCCGGCTGTGCGCCCCGATCGCCCCGGACGACACCGCGGACGCCGTGCAGGAATCCCTTCTCGCGGTGTTCCGGGGGCTGCGCGGACTGCGCGATCCGCAGGCGTTCTACGGCTGGGTGCGTGCGGTCACCGTGCGGGAGGCCGTCCGGGTGGCGCGACGCTCCGCGAGTGAGACGCCCGCAGACCCCGAGGAGATCGCCCGGCTGCGGGACCTGCTGCCCAGCGTCGGGGGCGAACTGAGCGTGGAGGTACGTGACTTGCTCGCCCGACTGCCTCTCCGGCATCGCACCGTACTCGTGCTGCGGGAACTCGAAGGATTGGACGAGCGGGCGACGGCCGAGCTGATCGGCGTGCCCGAGGGCACCGTGAAGTCACGGCTGAACAGGGCCCGTTCCTCCTTCCGGAAGGCGTGGACACGGTGAACGCCCCCGACCCGGTCACCCGGCTGCGCGTACTGGCCGCCGCACTGCGCGCCCCCCTGTACGCGGAGGCCCGGATCGCTCTGCCCTTCGAACAGGTGTGGGCGGTCATCGCCGACCTGGAGGGCGAGCTGCCCCATCTGATCTCCTTCGTACGGGAGTTCAGGGTCCCGCCCGGCGACAGTGAACACAAGGCGGCGCAGGCCGTGGACGTACTCGGCCTGCGCGGGCCGTTCGACGTGCGGCTGAGCCCCGGGTGGTGCCTGATGCAGTCCCGCCTGGTGACGATGGGAGTGGCCGCGGCGCCGGACGGCGACGGGACGCGGCTCGCCGTGTGCGGCGCGGCGCGGCCCGCCGCACTCGGCCCCGTGCAACGCGTCTACCGCCGCCTGCTCGGCACACGCCGCACTCGTGCCTTCTTCCGTGCGGTGGAGCGCCGCGCCGCCCTGCGCTGACCCCTCATCCGGTCCTGGCGACGAGCTTGCGCAGGGCCTCGGCCACCAGTTCCGGCCGCTCCTCGTGGAGATGGTGCCCCGCGCCCGGCACCACCCGTACAGTCAGATCGTCCGCGTCGGGATCGCCGCCGCGCACCAGGGCGGGCGGGATCACCCGGTCGCGCTCGCCGGCCAGGACCAGCGTCGGGACGGTCAGCCGCCGGCGGCGGTGGGTGCCCCGGAGACCCGCCGGGATGTCCCGCATGACGTACTGCCAGAACATCGCCTGCCCGGCGTGCGCCGAGGCCTGTGCCGCCTCGGTGAACTCCCTGAGATCCGCCTCCCGCCACACCGTGCGGTCGGCGACCGCACGCCGCAGCAGATACCGGGTGAAGGCCGGCCAGTGCCGCAGGACCAGCCGTCCGAGTACCGGGTACTCGATGAAGGCCGTGAACCACATCCGCCACAGATTCGGCAGGACGTCACGGTGACGCGTCCACGGGTGGGCCATGTTCAGCGCCAGGAAGGCACGGAACCGGTCCGGGTCCTGCTGACAGAGCCGGAAGCCCACCCCGGCACCCCAGTTGTGCCCGACCAGGGTCACCCGCTCGAGGCCGAGTTCGTCAAGGAGCGCGAGGATGTCGTCACCGAGTCCGTCCGTGTCGTAACCGCGCCTGGTCTGCTCCGACCAGCCGAAGCCGCGCAGATCGACGCAGATCAGCCGGTGGTCGTCGGCGAGCAGCGGGGCGAGCGCGCGCCACGCGTACCAGTGCTGCGGGAAGCCGTGCAGCAGCACCACGGGCTCGCCGCTGCCGGACTCGGCCATGTGCAGCCGGGCCCCGCGGACCGTCACCCACCGGTGCTCGGTCCCTTCCGTCCGGGGCATGGGGCGGTCGCTGTTGATCATGAGGGAATCCCTTCGCCGGATGCGAGAATCCACGTTCACCCCGCCAGGAGGCGCACCACCTCACGAAGGTTCCCTCGTGTTTGGACGCACGTTCTGCGAGTACGTACCGCCGCCGCGAACGCGTTCGTAACGATCGCTGTCATGACGGCGAGAGGAGAGCCGATCAGCCGCCGGGAGCGTCCGGCGAAGCCCGCCCTGTCCCGGCGCTGGATTGGTGGAGCGCGTCCTCTCGGCCTCGACCTCGAACTGCGCGAGGCCGGCGACCGTCTGCCCGCCTCCTCGGCCGTCCAGGTCGCGGACCTGGTCCGCCCCGAGTTCCTGATGGAGGCCGAGGTGTTCGCCGTACTGCCCGAGTGAGGTGTTCCCGGCGGCTCACCCGGATCGCGGCACGCGGGCGAGCGCGTCGACCGCCGCCTTCGCCAGGGCCGGGTGGGCGAGGGCCTCGGTGAGGACCGGGCGGGCCCGGACGTCGCCGAGCGCGCCCAGGCCCTCCACGCAGGCCAGGGCCACCCGGCGGTAGGGGTCGTGCGGGTGGAGCCGGCGCTCCAGCGTGGTGATCAGGGCAGGCACCGACTCGGGCGCCCGCAGCTCCACCAGCAGCCGTACCGAATGCAGCGCGTAGGCGACGCGCAGCTCGTTGGTGGCCAGGGCCGCCGCGGCGCGGGCGGTACGAGGGTCACCGAGCCGGGCCAGCGCGTACGCGGCGCAGACACAGCGCTGCGGGTCGCGGTGGTTCAGCAGCAGGACCAGGGACTCGAAGGCCCGCCGGTCCCCCGCGAGGCCGAGGCGGAACGCGGCCAGCTCCCTGGCCCACAGCGGCTGCCCCGGCGCCGTGAGCACCTCGGCCAGCTCGTCCGGATCCCGGGTGGCCACCAGATGCCCGTACGCCGCCGAGCCGCCCGACTCCTGCCGTAAGCGCTCCGTGAGCGACCGCAACTCTTCGTCCACGACGGCCAGCCTAGTGCCGCGGCGGGCAACGTTTGCCCGTCAAGGAGCGGCGTCCGGTGCGTGCTCTCGGTGTGCCGGCCGGAAGTCCTCGTACTGGATGTACTCGGGCTTTCGGCCGGTGCGGCGAGAGGGCGTGCCGGGCGTCGCGACGGGGCAAACGTCGCCCGCCGCGGCACTAGGCGCGCGGTCCGCCGCGCGGGGCCCGCATCACGAACGCGCGGGACATACCTCACACACCCAAAAGGGTGGCGCGCTCGTTACCCGCGGGTTAAGCTCAGACGAGCGAGACACCCTCTCGCCGCCTCTCGCAGTGGCCTGGTGACGCAGCCACCGCGAGTGTTGTCGGTTCGGTACCCCGAGTACCGCAGTACGACCCGGCTTCGGGACAGAGCCGGTCGGCCTTCGCCGGCCGCCGGGCGCGCAGGCGCCCGCGGCGACCGGCACCGGGCGCGTGCGTGCGCTCCCGGCCCGGCAACACCGCACCCCTTCCTTCCGCACCCGGTGCGCCCGTCGGCACACCCGGGACGCGTTCCCAGTCGTCACCCTCATTCCTGGAGTCCCGCGATGGCCACTCCCCTTTTCGACATCTCCCCGTCCCCGCTGAAGACGATCGCCGTCGTCGGCCTGGGCACCATGGGCACCGGCATCACCGAGGTCCTGGCCCGGGCGGGCCGCGAGGTCGTCGGCATCGACATCAGCGAGGAGGCGGCCGCCCGGTGCGTGGCCGCCCTGGAGAGCTCCACCGCCCGCGCCGTGGCACGCGGGCGCCTGACCGAGCGGGAGCGCGCGGACGCGCTCGCCCGCGTGCGCACCCGGACCGACCTGGCCGCGGCGGCCGACGCCGACCTGGTCGTCGAGGTGGCACCGGAGTCGTACGAGACCAAGCAGCAGATCTTCCGCGAGCTGGACCGCATCGTGCGGCCGGAGGCCATCCTGGCCACCGGCACCAACGCCCTGTCGGTGACCCGCCTGGCCGCCGACTCGGCCCATCCGGAGCGGATGCTCGGCCTGCACTTCTTCAACCCCGCGCAGGCCATGCGGCTCGTCGAGATCGTCTCCTCGGTGCTGACCGCCCCGCAGGCCGTCCAGGCGGTCACCGACCTCGCCCTGGAACTGGGCAAGGAGCCCGTCGCGGTCGGCGACCGGCCCGGATTCGTCGCCGACGGGCTGCTGTTCGGCTACCTCAACCAGGCCGCGGCGATGTACGAGGGGAGGTACGCCTCCCGCGAGGACATCGACGCCGCGATGCGGCTCGGCTGCGGTCTGCCGATGGGCCCGCTGGCGCTGCTCGACCTGATCGGCGTCGACACCGCGCGCACGGTCCTGGAGGCCATGTACGCCGAGTCGCGCGACCGTCTGCACGCCCCCGCGCCGATCCTGAAGCAGCTCAGCGAGGCCGGTCTGACGGGCCGCAAGGCAGGCCGCGGCTTCTACACCTACGAGGCTCCTGGCAGCGGCGTCGTCGTGCGGGACGCGCTGACCCCGCCGTCCGGTGACGTCCTCGCCCCCGGCCGCCCCGTCCGCTCCGTCGGCGTCGCCGGCTCGGGCATCATGGCCTCCGGCATCGCGGAGGTGTTCGCGAGGGCCGGGTACGAGGTCGTGCTCGCGGCCCGCAGCGCGGAGAAGGCGCAGGCCGCCAAGGCCCGTATCGGCAAGTCGCTTTCACGCTCTGTCGACAAGGGGCGGCTGAGTGCCGAGGCCGCCGCGCGGACCCTGGACCGGGTCACGGCGACCGGCACCCTCGACGACTTCGCCGACGTGGATCTGGCCGTCGAGGCCGTCGCCGAGGACCTGGTGGTCAAGCAGCAGCTGTTCGCGGCGCTGGACAAGGTCTGCAAGCCGGGCGCGGTGCTGGCCACCACCACCTCCTCGCTCCCCGTGGTCGCCTGCGCCCGCGCCACCTCGCGCCCGCACGAGGTGATCGGCATGCACTTCTTCAACCCGGCCCCGGCGATGAAGCTGGTCGAGGTCGTGCGCACGGTGCTGACGGCGGACGACGTCCACGCGACGGTCCGCGAGGTCTGCGCCAGGATCGGGAAGCATGCCGTCGACTGCGGGGACCGCGCGGGCTTCATCGTCAACGCCCTGCTGTTCCCGTACCTGAACAACGCGGTCAAGATGGTGCAGGAGCACTACGCGTCCCTGGACGACATCGACGCGGCGATGAAACTCGGCGGCGGCTACCCCATGGGCCCGTTCGAACTGCTCGACGTGGTCGGCCTGGACGTCTCCCTGGCCATCGAGAAGGTCCTCCACCGTGAGTTCCGCGACCCGGGCCTGGCCCCGGCACCGCTCCTGGAGCACCTGGTGGCCGCGGGCTGCCTCGGCCGCAAGACGGGCCGCGGCTTCCGCGAACATGCCCGGCGCTGACGGGCCGGGCGACCGGTGCGGGGACGGGTGCGAGTGGGGCGGCCTGCTGGAGCCGGCGGCCGCTCCCCCGTCCACCGAGCACGGAGGAAGGCGGGGACGTGCGCACCGGGCCGCGCGCATGCAGTACGTTCGGGTCATGCCCCAGCCCGCCAGGTCCACACGAACACCCGCCACGCCGGACGCGCCGGAGAGCGCCGCAGGCTCCCGCGCGGCCGCCCAACGGCTCAGGATGCGCCGGGAGCTGGCGGCCGCCGCGATGGAACTGTTCGCGACCAAGGGATACGAGTCGACCACGGTCGACGAGATCGCCGCGGCGGCCGGGGTCGCCCGCCGCACCTTCTTCCGCCACTTCCGCTCCAAGGAAGAGGCGATCTTCCCCGACCACGACGACACCCTGATCCGCGCCGAGGCGGTCCTCAACGCCGCCCCCGCGCACGAGCACCCGCTCGACACGGTGTGCCGGGGCATCAAGGAAGTCATGAAGATGTACGCGGCGCAGCCGGAGATCTCGGTCGCCCGCTACAAGCTGACCCGCGAGGTGCCCACGCTGCGCGAGGCGGAGATCGCCTCCGTGGCCCGCTACGAGCGCCTGTTCACGCGTTATCTGCTGGGCCACTTCGACGAGCGCGTGCACGCCGACGACGCCAACGACGACCCGCTGCTCGCCGAGGTCGCCGCCTCGGCCGTGGTCACCGCGCACAACCACGTGCTGCGGCGCTGGCTGCGGGCCGACGGCCAGGGAGACGTCGAGACACAGCTCGACCACGCCTTCGCGATCGTGCGCAGGACGTTCGGCACCGGGATCGGGGCCGGCCGGGCCACCGCGCCCGCGTCCGGGCCGTCGGCGGCGGTGTCCCGGGGCGAGGTGCTGGTGACGGTCGCCCGCACCGACGCCCCGCTGGAAGAGGTCATGCGGACGATCGAGGCGGCGCTGAAGGAGCGCTGAGGGGCCTCACGCCCCAGGTCCAGGTGATGACGGCCACCCCACGGGGTGGCCGTTTTGGCATGTCGGAGCCCCTTTTCGCCCGGCTCGACCGTGCCGTTCGATCGATCATCGCTCATTTGTTGCGTAAAGATTTCGTTTGAGCGAGAATTCTGGCACTCAGTGCCTTGCGGCGTGACACGCCGTGTCATACGTTGAAGGAGTCCGGGCGGCCGGCGCGCGGAGAACCGCACGCACGCCGGCTGTCCCAGCGAGCCGACGGCGGCCCGCCCGCCCGGACGCCTGCGTCACAGGCAACCTCCCGCGCCACTAAGCGCCGCCGAAGCCCCACCCGCCGAACCGACGGCACCGGGCCGGACCGACGGCCCCCTCCCCTCGCCCCTCAGCAGCACCGACGTAACCCTCAGCGCCCCTCCCCCGGGGCGCTCGACGCCGGAGGCAACACCGTGACCGTGAAGGACATCCTGGAGGCGATCCAGTCGCCGGACACCACGTCCGCCGACTTCGCCGCCCTGCCCCTGCCCGAGTCGTACCGCGCGATCACCGTGCACAAGGACGAGACGGAGATGTTCGCCGGGCTCCCGACCCGCGACAAGGACCCGCGCAAGTCCCTGCACCTGGACGAGGTGCCGCTGCCCGAACTGGGCCCGGGCGAGGCCCTGGTGGCCGTCATGGCCTCCTCGGTCAACTACAACTCGGTGTGGACCTCGATCTTCGAGCCGCTGTCGACGTTCGGCTTCCTGGAGCGCTACGGCCGCACCAGCGAGCTGGCCAGGCGCCACGACCTGCCGTACCACGTCATCGGATCCGACCTGGCGGGCGTCGTCCTGCGCACCGGCCCCGGCGTCAACGCCTGGCACCCCGGCGACGAGGTCGTCGCGCACTGCCTGTCCGTCGAGCTGGAGTCCAGCGACGGCCACAACGACACGATGCTCGACCCGGAGCAGCGCATCTGGGGCTTCGAGACCAACTTCGGCGGGCTCGCCGAGATCGCGCTGGTCAAGTCCAACCAGCTGATGCCCAAGCCCGGCCATCTGAGCTGGGAGGAGGCCGCCGCCCCCGGCCTGGTCAACTCCACCGCCTACCGCCAGCTGGTGTCCCGCAACGGCGCCGGCATGAAACAGGGCGACAACGTGCTCATCTGGGGCGCGAGCGGCGGACTCGGCAGCTACGCCACGCAGTTCGCCCTCGCCGGCGGCGCGACCCCCGTCTGCGTCGTCTCCAGCGAGCAGAAGGCGGACCTCTGCCGCGCCATGGGCGCCGAGGCGATCATCGACCGCGCGGCCGAGGGCTACCGGTTCTGGAAGGACGAGCACACTCAGGACCCCAAGGAGTGGAAGCGCCTGGGCAAGCGCATCCGCGAACTCACCGGCGGCGAGGATGTCGACATCGTCTTCGAGCACCCCGGCCGCGAGACCTTCGGCGCGAGCGTGTACGTCACCCGCAAGGGCGGCACCGTCGTCACCTGCGCCTCCACCTCGGGCTACACGCACGAGTACGACAACCGCTACCTGTGGATGTCCCTGAAGCGCATCATCGGCTCCCACTTCGCCAACTACCGCGAGGCCTGGGAGGCCAACCGCCTCATCGCCAAGGGAAAGATCCACCCGACGCTGTCCCGGGTCTACTCCCTGGAGGACACCGGGCAGGCCGCGTACGACGTGCACCGCAACCTGCACCAGGGCAAGGTCGGCGTGCTGTGCCTGGCACCCGAGGAGGGCCTGGGCGTGCGCGACGAGGCCCTGCGCGCCCGGCACGTCGACGCCATCAACCGCTTCCGGAACAGCTGAGAGGCGCACATGAGTGAGCGTCAGACACCGCGGGCGCACGGGGACAGGGACCGGCCGTGGCTCATGCGCACCTACGCCGGCCACTCCACGGCCGAGGCCTCCAACGAGCTGTACCGGCGCAACCTCGCCAAGGGCCAGACCGGTCTGTCGGTGGCGTTCGACCTGCCGACGCAGACCGGCTACGACCCCGACCACGTCCTCGCCCGCGGTGAGGTCGGCCGGGTCGGCGTGCCGGTCTCGCACCTCGGAGACATGCGCCGGCTGTTCCAGGACATCCCCCTGGAGCGGACGAACACCTCGATGACGATCAACGCCACGGCCATGTGGCTGCTGGCGCTCTACCAGGTCGTCGCGGAGGAGCAGGGCACGGACATCACCGGGCTCCAGGGCACCACCCAGAACGACATCGTCAAGGAGTACCTGTCCCGGGGCACCCATGTCTTCCCGCCGGGCCCGAGCCTCCGGCTGACCACGGACATGATCGCGTACACGGTCCTCCACATGCCCAAGTGGAACCCGATCAACATCTGCAGCTACCACCTCCAGGAGGCGGGCGCCACGCCGGTGCAGGAGATCGCGTACGCGATGTCCACCGCGATCGCCGTCCTGGACGCGGTGCGCGACGGCGGCCAGGTGCCGCAGGAGCGCATGGGCGACGTCGTCGGCCGCATCTCCTTCTTCGTGAACGCGGGCGTCCGCTTCGTCGAGGAGATGTGCAAGATGCGGGCGTTCGGCCGCGTCTGGGACCGGATCACCCGCGAGCGGTACGGCATCAAGGACCCCAGGCACCGCCGCTTCCGCTACGGCGTCCAGGTCAACTCCCTCGGCCTGACCGAGGCGCAGCCGGAGAACAACGTCCAGCGGATCGTCCTGGAGATGCTGGCCGTCACCCTCTCCAAGGACGCACGCGCGCGTGCCGTGCAGCTGCCGGCCTGGAACGAGGCCCTCGGCCTGCCCCGGCCCTGGGACCAGCAGTGGTCGCTGCGCATCCAGCAGGTGCTGGCGTACGAGTCCGACCTGCTGGAGTACGAGGACATCTTCGAGGGCTCGAAGGTGATCGAGGCGAAGGTGGCGGAGCTGGTCGAGGCGGTGCTCGCCGAGATCGAGCACATCCAGGAGCTGGGCGGCGCGATGGCCGCCGTGGAGTCCGGTTACCTGAAGTCCCAGCTCGTCGCCTCGCACGCCGAGCGCCGGGCCCGGATCGAGTCGGGCCAGGAGAAGATCGTCGGCGTCAACATGTTCGAGGGCACCGAGCCGAACCCGCTCACCGCCGACCTGGACACCGCGATCCAGACGGTCGACCCGGCGGTCGAGGCCCGGGTGACCGCCTCGCTGAGCCGCTGGCGCGACACCCGCTACCAGCCCCCGTTCAACCACCCGCGCCCGTGCAAGGCGCTGGAGCGGCTGAAGGAGGCGGCCAAGGGCACCGACAACCTCATGGAGGCCACGCTGGAGTGCGCCCGCTCGGGTGTCACGACCGGCGAGTGGGCCGGGGCCCTGCGCGAGGTGTTCGGCGAGTTCCGGGCGCCCACGGGCGTGTCCTCGGCTCCGGTGGCCGTCACCGCCGAGGAGGGCTCGGCGCTGGCCGCGGTGCGCCGCCGGGTGGAACTGACGGCCCGCGACCTCGGCGTCGGCAAGCTGCGCTTCCTGGTCGGCAAGCCGGGCCTCGACGGGCACTCCAACGGCGCCGAGCAGATCGCCGTACGGGCCCGCGACGCCGGGTTCGAGGTGGTCTACCAGGGCATCCGGCTCACCCCGGAGCAGATCGTGGACGCGGCCCTGGCCGAGGACGTGCACGCGGTCGGCCTGTCCATCCTGTCCGGCTCGCACGCCCAGCTCGTCCCGGACGTGCTGGAGCGGCTGCGCCGGGCCGGCGCCGCCGACATCCCGGTGATCGCCGGCGGGATCATCCCGAACGGCGACGCCGAGCAGCTCAGGGCCGCCGGAGTGGCCGCGGTCTTCACCCCGAAGGACTTCGACATCACCGGGATCATCGGCCGTATCGTCGACGAGATCCGCAAAGCGAACAAGCTCGAACCCCTGGAGGTCCCCGCATGACGGCCCACCCGTCGCCCGCCGCCGCCCCGCTGACGAGCGGCTCCGCCGCGCCCTTTCCCTCGGTCAACCGTCTCCGCCCCCGGCGCTCCTGCCTGGCCGTACCGGGCTCGAACCCCCGTTTCCTGGAGAAGGCACAGGGCCTGCCCGCCGACCAGGTGTTCCTCGACCTGGAGGACGCCTGCGCGCCGCTGGCCAAGCCGGAGGCGCGGCACACCATCGTCAAGTTCCTCAACGAGGGCGACTGGACGGGCAAGACCAGGGTGGTCCGGGTGAACGACTGGACGACCGAGTGGACGTACCGGGACGTCGTGACGGTGGTCGAGGGCGCGGGCCAGAACCTGGACTGCGTCATGCTGCCGAAGGTGCAGGACGCCCAGCAGATCGTGGCGCTCGACCTGCTGCTGACGCAGATCGAGAAGACCATGGGCTTCGAGGTGGGCCGCATCGGCATCGAGGCGCAGATCGAGAACGCCCGGGGCCTGAACAACGTCAACGGGATCGCCCAGGCCTCCGCGCGCGTCGAGACGATCGTCTTCGGCCCGGCCGACTTCATGGCGTCGATCAACATGAAGTCGCTCGTCGTGGGCGAGCAGCCGCCCGGCTACCCGGCGGACGCCTACCACTACATCCTGATGAAGATCCTGATGGCCGCGCGCGCCAACGACCTCCAGGCGATCGACGGCCCCTACCTTCAGATCCGCGACGTCGACGGCTTCCGCGAGGTGGCCGGACGGGCCGCCGCGCTCGGCTTCGACGGCAAGTGGGTGCTGCACCCCGGTCAGGTGGAGGCCGCCAACGAGGTGTTCTCGCCCTCCCAGGAGGACTACGACCACGCGGAGCTGATTCTGGACGCGTACGAGTACTGCACGTCCGAGGCGGGCGGCAAGAAGGGCTCCGCGATGCTCGGCGACGAGATGATCGACGAGGCCAGCCGCAAGATGGCGCTGGTCATCGCCGGCAAGGGCCGCGCGGCGGGCATGCGGCGCACGTCGAAGTTCGAGATGCCCACCGACTAGAAAGGGCCTGAGCGGCATGCAGTTCGGACGGACCTTCGAGGAGTTCGAGGTCGGGGCGGTCTACAAGCACTGGCCGGGCAAGACGGTCACGGAGTACGACGACCACCTGTTCTGTCTCCTGACCATGAACCACCACCCGCTCCACATGGACGCCAACTACGCCGAGAAGACGACCGACTTCGGCAGGAACGTCGTCGTGGGCAACTACATCTACTCCCTCCTGCTGGGCATGTCCGTACCGGACGTCTCCGGCAAGGCCATCGCCAACCTGGAGATCGAGTCGCTCCGGCACGTGGCGCCGACCTTCCACGGCGACACGGTCTACGGCGAGACGACCGTGCTGGACAAGTGGCCGTCGAAGTCGAAGAGCGACCGCGGCATCGTCCACGTGGAGACCAGGGGGTACAAGCAGGACGGCACGCTGGTGTGCACCTTCCGCCGCAAGGTGATGGTGCCGACCGAGACCTACACCAAGGAGCGCGGCGGGGAGCAGCCGGGCCGCCCGGAGCCGAAGCAGCAGGAGAAGTGATGGCCCGACTCGCCCAGACCGCCGGTCTGACGGACGTGCAGCAGGAGATCGTCTCCACCGTCCGGGACTTTGTCGACAAGGAGATCATTCCGGTCGCGACCGAGCTGGAACATCGCGACGAGTACCCGCAAGCGATCGTGGACGGCCTGAAGGAACTCGGCCTGTTCGGTCTGATGATCCCCGAGGAGTACGGGGGCCTGGGCGAGTCGCTGCTGACGTACGCGCTGTGCGTGGAGGAGATCGCCCGCGGCTGGATGTCGGTGTCCGGCATCATCAACACCCACTTCATCGTCGCGTACATGCTCAAGCAGCACGGCACACAGGAGCAGAAGGACCACTTCCTGCCCCGGATGGCGGCCGGCGACGTCCGCGGCGCCTTCTCGATGTCGGAGCCGGGCCTGGGCTCGGACGTGTCGGCGATCACGTCGAAGGCGGTGAAGGACGGCGACGAGTACGTCCTGACCGGCCAGAAGATGTGGCTGACGAACGGCGGCACGTCGTCACTCGTGGCGGTCCTGGTCAGAAGTGACGAGGGCCACCCCGAGGACACCGCGCCCCACAAGTCCATGACGACCTTCCTGGTGGAGAAGGAGCCCGGCTTCGGCGAGGTCCGGCCCGGCCTCACCATCCCCGGCAAGATCGACAAGATGGGCTACAAGGGCGTCGACACCACCGAGCTGATCATGGACGGGCTGCGCATCCCGGCCGACCGGGTGCTGGGCGGCACCACAGGCCGCGGCTTCTACCAGATGATGGACGGCGTCGAGGTCGGCCGGGTGAACGTGGCGGCCCGCGGCTGCGGGGTCGCCCAGCGCGCCTTCGAGCTGGGCATCGCCTACGCCCAGCAGCGCCACACCTTCGGCAAGCCGATCGCCCAGCACCAGGCCATCCAGTTCAAACTCGCCGAAATGGCCACCAAGGTCGAGGCCGCCCACGCCATGATGGTCAACGCCACGCGCAAGAAGGACTCGGGCCAGCGCAACGACCTCGAGGCCGGCATGGCAAAATACCTCGCCTCCGAGTACTGCAAGGAGGTCGTGGAGGACGCCTTCCGCATCCACGGCGGCTACGGCTTCTCCAAGGAGTACGAGATCGAGCGTCTGTACCGTGAGGCCCCCATGCTGCTCATCGGTGAGGGCACCGCCGAGATCCAGAAAATGATCATCGGTCGCAGACTGCTCGAAGAGTATCGGTTCCACGGCTGATTGTCCGGCTACGGGGTGTTTTCTTCGAGAAGAAGATCACACCCCGTCAGCGGTGTTCGGCTGCCGACTCGGCAGCTCGGCTTACCCAGTTGTGGTCCTTAACCGCTACGATCGCGGAAAGCCGCCGTCCCCCGTCGAAAGCGCGGCATCATCCGCTACGAAGGTCATCCATGCCCCACAGCCAAACCTCTGCACATCGTGACAGCCTGGCCGGCGTACGCCTTGCGCGCGGAGCATCGCCGTGGCTTCTCCCGACCGTCGCCACCGCGGCCGTCAGCCTCCTCCGCGCCCGCCGCTCGGGTGCCGCCAAGGCCGTAGCCGTTCCCGCCACCGCGCTGGCGGCGGGGATGCTGTGGTTCTTCCGTGACCCCGAGCGCGAGATCGCCCAGGGCCGGGTCATCTCGCCTGCCGACGGTGTGGTGCAGAGCATCATGCCGTGGAAGGACGGCCGCACCCGCGTCGCGATCTTCATGAGCCCGCTGAACGTCCATGTCAACCGCGCCCCGCTCTCCGGCACGGTCACCTCGGTCGAGCACGTCCCCGGCGGGTTCGTTCCGGCTTTCAACAAGGAGAGCGAGAACAACGAGCGGGTCGTCTGGCACTTCGACACCGAGCTCGGCGACATCGAGATGGTCCAGATCGCCGGCGCGGTGGCCCGCCGCATCGTCCCCTACATCCCGTCCGGCACCAAGGTCGAGCAGGGCGAGCGGATCGGTCTGATCCGTTTCGGTTCGCGCGTCGACCTCTACCTGCCCGAGGGTGTGGACGTCGCGGTCGAGGTCGGCCAGAAGACCGTGGCTGGGGTGACTCGCATTGACCGTCATTGATCCCGAGACGCAGGCCGGCTGGGTGCCGGAGGCGGACGAGGTGGACGAAGAGGAGGAGATGCCCCTCTCGCTGCGCCTGTCGATAGCGGACACCCTCACCCTGGGCAACGCGACCTGCGGCTTCATGGCGGTGTACTTCACCACCACCGGCATCCTGATCCCGCACCTGACCGGCAACGACGAGTCGGCGGGCATGGCCCGGCACAGCGCCGCCACGGCGGTCATCCTGATGCTGTGCGCGGCGGTCTTCGACCTGTTCGACGGCCTGGTCGCGAGGAAGCTGCGCTCCTCCCCCATGGGCGCGGAGCTCGACAACCTCTCCGACCTGATCAGCTTCGGCCTGGCGCCGGCGTACTTCGTCCTCGTCTACGGCATGGTCGCGGACGACGCCCACCAGAGGATGGCGGCGCTCGGCGCGATCGTGGTGCTGCTGGCGGTGGTCCTCCGGCTCGCGAGATTCTCCTGCGTGACGCTGAAGGACGGCATGTTCCAAGGCATGCCCTCGCCCTTCGGCGCGCTGACGGTGGTCTCCATCGTCTTGCTGGAGCTGCCCTTCGTGGCCACGCTGCTGGCGATCCTCGGCACCGCGTGGCTGATGGTGAGCCGCGTGGAGTACCCGAAGCCGCGGGGCCGCCTCGCGGTGGCCATGCTGTCCTGGATCGTCCTCTCGATGGGCCTCCTGGCGGCCTGGGCCTTCGACGCCCCGAGCGGCCAGCTCCTCCTCCAGACCGGCTGCGCCCTGCAACTGGTCATGGCCGCGGTGATCCCCCTGTTCGCCACGGCCCGCCGAGTGAACAACTTCCGCGACAACCGCCGCGAGGCGCGGGCGGCCCAGCCGTAACGCTCCGCTGCGGCCGCCGGATGGGAAGGGCCCCGAACCGTGAGGTTCGGGGCCCTTCCCGTGCCGTGGGACCCAACTGGACCTCCCCTCCGGGCCCCCGGGAGGGGAGCGGGGCCCGAGGGCACTGGGAGGTGCCGAGACCCCCGGGCGGGGTGCAGGTGCGGGGGGCCGCAGCCAGCCTGGGCCGCAGGGCCGCAGCCCAGTCGGGGCGCAGGGGTGAGGGGCGGAGCCCCTCGGGGTCTGGGGCGGAGCCCCAGGGAAACAGCTACCCCACCCCCACCGAGCCGGACATGCCGGCGGGCAAAACACCCGGGGCCGAGGCCCCGGGTGCAGGGGCGGAGCCCCGCCCGGGGTCTGGGGCGGAGCCCCAGGGAACAGCACCCTGACACCCACCGAGCCGGGCGGGTGGGTGGGTGGGTGGGCAAAGCCCGGGGCGGAGCCTCGCGGGGTGCAGGGGCGGAGCCCCGCCCGGGGTCTGGGGCGGAGCCCCAGGGAACAGCACCCTGACACCCACCGAAAGCCCGGGGCGGAGCCCCGCGGGGTCTGGGGGGGAGCCCCAGGGGGCGACAGGTCCCCGTAGGCGGGGGCCGGTCGTCAGGCCAGGTGGTCGCGGGCGATCCGCTCAGCCACCTGCTCAAGGATCCGCCCCGCATCCGCGATGCACTGGGCCACATCCGGCTCCACCTCGGTCAGCGCATACGCGCGCCGGATCCCCGCGCGCTCCAGAGCCTCCGGCTCCAGCGCCAGGCGCCCGCACACCGCGACCACCTCCTTGCCCGCCGCCCGCGCCGCCGCCGCCACCCCGGCCGGTGCCTTCCCGTGCAGCGTCTGCTCGTCCAGCGACCCCTCACCGGTGATCACCAGCGAGGCCCGCTCCAGGGCGGGAGCGAAGCCCAGCACGTCGAGCATGACCGAGATCCCGGCCTGGAACCGCGCCCCGAGCAGCATCGCCCCGAACCCGATACCACCCGCCGCGCCCGCCCCCGGCGACGCCGCGTACTCGGCGGCCCGGCCCCCGACCGCGCCGCCCGCGCCCTCCAGCACCTTCGCGAAGTGCGCGAGCGCCGCGTCCAGCGTGGACACGTCCTGAGCCGAGGCGCCCTTCTGCGGCCCGTAGACCGCGGGCGCGCCCTTCGGCCCGGTCAGCGGATTGTCGACGTCACTGGCGAGCACCAGCTCCACGGCGGCGAGCCGCTGGTCGAGCCCGGACAGGTCCGCCCGGGCGAGTGACGCCAGTCCCCCACCGCCGGGCGGGATCGGCTCCCCGTCCGCGTCGAGGAACCGCGCCCCGAGCGCGGACAGCATCCCCGCGCCCCCGTCCGTCGTCGCGCTACCGCCGACGCCGAACACGATCGTGCGCGCCCCCGCGTCCAGCGCCGCCCGCAGCAGCTCCCCGGAGCCGTACGTGGACGCCGTGAGCGGCGCGAACACCCCGGCCGGCAGCCGCTGCAACCCGCTGGCCTCGGCCATCTCCACGACCGCCGTGTCGCCGCGCAGCGCGAACGCGGCCGTCACCTCGTCCCCTAGGGGACCCTCGACCCGTACCTCCCGGCGCTCGAACCCGGCCGCGACCGCCGCGTCCACGGTCCCGTCGCCACCGTCGGCGACGGGCAGCGCCTCCACCTCCACGTCCGGCACGACCCGGCGCAGCCCGGCCGTCACGCGCTCGGCGACCTGCACGGCCGTCAGCGAGCCCTTGAACTTGTCCGCGGCAACCAGCACCCTCCGGGTGCCGTGCACTGCAGCGTCCGCCACCTTGACATCCCCTTGCTCTCCGGGCCCCGCACGTCAGGGCCAGTCGCGCCGCTGCGACCTTAACCGGCGACCGCCCCCGCCGTCATGCCCCGCCCGGCCCCCGAGAAGCCGCGGACGTGCCCCTGGCCGTGCCCCTGGACCCCGCGCGGCCGCCCCCGGAATCCGGTAGACCGGTTCTCATGACCACTGTGGGCGCCACGCCCGAACTCGCCGACCGCGTCCTCGGCGGCTGGCTCGGCCGGATCGCCGGCAACATGCTCGGCAAGCCGGTGGAGCAGGGCGAGGTGTGGACGCGCGACCGCATCGACCGCTACCTGCGCGCGGCCGACGCGCTCCCGCTCACCGACTACCTGCCCGAACCGGCCGGCGACGACCACCCGCCGCTGCGCCCCGAGTGGCGCGGCTGCGTCCGCGGCCGCATCCACGGCAGCTGCCGCGACGACGACGTCGACTACGCGATCCTGGGCCTGGACCTCTTGGAGACGCACGGCTTCGGCTTCACCACCGAGCAGGTCGGCGAGCTGTGGCTGCGACGCCTGCCGTACCTCCAGACGTTCACCGCCGAGCGGGCCGCGTACCGCAATCTCGCGAACGGGCTCAAGCCGCCCCTGACGGCCACGTACGACAACCCGTACCAGGAGTGGATCGGCGCCCTGATCCGCGCCGACATCCACGGCTGGACCAGCCCCGGCGACCCGCGCCGCGCCGCCTCGCTGGCCCGCCGCGACGCGGTGCTGTCGCACACCGGCAACGGTGTCTACGGCGCCATGTGGGCGGCGGCGCTGATCGCGGCGGCCTTCACCGCGCCGACCGTCCGCGCCGCCGTCGGCACCGCGCTGACCGTGATCCCGGACGGCAGCCGCCTGGCCCGCACCGTACGCCGGGCGGTCTCCCTGTACGAGGCAGGCCTGCCTTGGGAGGACGCGCTCGGCACGCTCGCGGACGAGACCTCTGGCCTCGGCTGGATCCACGCGGTCCCGAACGCCGCCGTCATCACGGCCGGCCTGCTCTACGGCGGGGGCGACTTCACCCGCACCATCGCGCTGACCGTCCGCGCCGGCCTGGACACCGACTCGGACGGCGCGACGGCCGGCTCGGTCGCCGGCGTCATGACGGGTGCGGCGGCCGTCCCCGCCCAGTGGAAGGACCCCCTTCAGGACACGGTCCGCAGCGCGGTCTTCGGCTTCGACGGCGTCCGCGTCAGCGAGCTGGCGGAACGCACCCTGCGCCTGCTCGACGCCTGACAGACCGCTCGCCACGGGCCCCGGTTCCCGGGGACTTCTGCTACGGCACGGTGCGCTCCGTCCGCTCTTCTCACACTTCTCCACAGAACGAACACACCACGGTCACCAATCCGCACCACACGCGGACGCTCGCCCCGCGAGCCGGGATCCTGGTCCGGAAACAGCCCCACCAGCCCTGACGGTCGGCGGAAACCAGGAGAACACCATGACGCTCACCCGTGTGCACCAAGGCTCGGCACTGCTGTCCACAACCCTGCTGGCGGCCCTCGGCCTGGTCGGCTGCGGCGGCTCCGGCGAGAAGGCGCCCGCGGCCGGCCCCGCGCCTTCCGCGACCGCTTCACAAGGGGGAGCCGCCCCCTCCGCTCCGCCGAAGGAGGCCCCGGCGAACCCGTGCGCGCTCATCTCCCTTCAGGAGGCGCAGGAGCTGGGAGGCACGTCCGTCAAGGGCGAGAAGAGCGAGGACACCGTGGGCGGCTGCAGATACACCCACGAGGGCGTACCGATCGCGTCCACCATCCAGGGGAACGAGGCCCGGCAGTTCATGGACGACATGCTCCGGGCAGCCGACCGCAAGCCGCTCACCGGCATCGGCGACGAGGCGACCGCCTACGACGACCAGGACCACGGGACGTTCGGGCTCCTGTTCCGCAAGTCGGGCACCTGGGTCGCGATGACCGTGGTGGCGGACCGGGCGGACAACGACCGGCGCCTGGAGGAGCTGGCCCGCAAGGTCGCCGCCCGGATGTGACCGCGCCGGACGCCGGTCCCGGTGCCTCGGGTGCGGGACCGGCGAAGCGGTGCGTCGCACCGGCCGTCACGACGCTCGTTACCCTTCTTGGGTGACCACCGCGGACTACGCCACATACATCGCCGGCCTCCCCCGGGTCCTCGCCGGTGCCGCCTGCGTCTTCCGTGACGCGCAGGGCCAAGTGCTTCTCGTCGAGCCCAACTACCGGGACGGATGGACGCTGCCCGGCGGCACCGTCGAGTCCGACGACGGGGAGACCCCGCGCCAGGGCGCGCGCCGCGAGACGCTGGAGGAGATCGGACTCGACCGCGAGCCGGGGCGACTGCTCGTCGTGGACTGGGTGCCCGGCACCGGGCGGCCGCCGCTGGTGGCGTACGTCTACGACGGCGGGCTCCTCTCCGACGACGACCTCAAGGCGATCCGCCTCCAGGAGGAGGAGCTGCTGTCCTGGCGCCTGGTCGCCCGCGACGAACTCGCCGCCCACCTGCCGGGCGCCCTCGGCCGCCGTGTCCTGACGGCCCTCGACGTCCTGACCGACGACACGGGTACGGCGGAACTGGAGAACGGCCACCGCGCCGGCTGACCACCGGCCCGCAGGACAGCCACGGGTGTGGTGACGCGCCGTTAGAAACGTCGGAATGGTGGAGCCCAAGGATGAACTGATCGGCGGCCGGTTCCGGCTGATCAAGCCAATTGGCTGATCGAATGCCCATCCAAGCAGAGGCTCTCCCCTGGGCCGAGAGTAGGACGCTTGCCCGTGAACAGGCCACTCGTCGCCATCCTCAGCGGTGCGGGCATCTCCACCGAGATGGGCAGTCCGGTCCGCTCAGTGATCAAGTGGATCTTCGAGCCTTTCTTGCCCCCATCTGTGATGTCCACTGCGTATCACAGCCGGATTGGACGGATCTCGAATTGATGGCGCACCGTTGATTTCATGTGGATCTCAGGAGCAGTCGCTCTCGTCACGGGTGCCAATCGTGGTCTCGGCGCCAGTTTCACCCAGGCCTTGCTCGCTCGCGGCGCGGCAACCGTGTACGCGGCCGCGCGGGACGCGAGCATGGTTTCGGTCAGCGATCCTCGGGTCAAGCCGATCGATCTCGACATCACCGACCGAGCTGCGGTCGCGGCAGTCGCGCAACGGTGTGGCGATGTCGACCTGCTGGTCAACAACGCAGGCGCGATGCTGCTGGGTCCGCTGATCACCGCACCGGACACCGGGGCCGCCCGTACCGAGATGGAAGTCAACTACTTCGGCACCCTCGAGATGTGCCGGGCTTTCGCACCGGTGCTGGCTCGCAACGGCGGCGGCGCACTGGTCAACATGCTGTCGGTGGTCAGTTGGTACACGGTGCCGTTCAACGCCTCCTACTGCGCGTCGAAGTCCGCCGAGTGGGCGCTGACCAACGCGGCCCGGGTGGAACTACACGGTCAGGGCACGCACGTGGTCGGCGTGCACGCGGGGTTCATCGACACGGACATGGCCGCTGACGTGTCCGAAGCGAAGATCGCCCCCGAGGACGTCGTCGCGCAGGCGCTCGACGCCGTCGAGAACAACGTGCCAGAGGTGATCACGGACGAGTGGACTCGACACGTGAAGTCCACCCTGCCGGTGGACCAGGACGAGCTTTACCCGGACCTGTTCCGCGCCTGGGCAGCCGGAGCGTCCCCGTGGGGGCGGGACTGATCAGGAAAGCGCGAGCGCGTCCGCGGAGCTTCTTGCCCTGGAGCAAGTCCCAGGGCCGCGAAGTTGACTGATCACCGGAGGCGGTGAGACGGGTGTCTTCGCCGGTGGGGGCGCCGACCGCGCCTCCTTCACTCACGCCCTCGCAACGGCCCGCACCCAGGTCACCCTCGCCGAGGGCGTCACCGACACCGGGCCCGGGCGCCATCGACGCCGCCGTACGCACCAACCTGCCGCCCGCCCGCCGTCCCCGCTAGAAGAGGGCCGTTCCCCGTTCGAAGTCCAGCAGGCGCCGCTTTCTGGGCAGGCCGCCGCCGTAGCCGGTGAGGCTGCCGCCCGTGCCGATCACGCGGTGGCAGGGGACGATGATGCCGATCGGGTTCTTGCCGTTGGCGAGGCCGACCGCGCGGGAGGCGCCCGGGTTGCCGAGGGCGGCGGCGAGTGCGCCGTAGGAGCGGGTATCGCCGTAGGGGATCTTCCTCAGCTGGTCCCAGACGCCGCGCTGGAACGGGGTGCCGTGCAGGCGCAGCGGGAGCGTGAACTCCTTCAGCTCGCCCGTGAAGTAGGCCTCCAGCTGGTCGACGACCTCGCCGAAGGGGCGGTCGTCGCGCTCGCCGAAGGACTCCGCGGGCGGGCGGTGGCGCTGGTCGGTCATGTACAGGCCGCACAGGACGCCGTCGTCGGCGACGAGGGTGAGCAGGTCGTAGGGGCTGTCGATCACGGTGTGCTGCTTCATGGCGGAACGTCCTCAGACGGGAAGGAAGTTGATCGGGTGGCTGTCGGTCGCCCACAGGTACTGCACGGCGTACGCCCGCCAGGGCCGCCAGGCCGCCGCGCGGGCGGTGAGCGCGGCCGGGGTGGACGGCAGGCCGAGCTCCTGTGCGGCGCGCCGGATGCCGAGGTCGGTGGGGAGGAAGGCGTCGGGGTCGCCGAGGGCGCGCATGGCGATGACGTCGGCGGTCCAGGGGCCGAAACCGGGGAGTGCCAGGAGGCGGGAGCGGGTCTCCTCCCAGTCGCTCTCCACGCCCAGGTGGAGTGTTCCGTCGGCGAGTTGACCGGCCAGGGTGAGCAGGGTCGTACGCCGGGTGCGGGGCATCGCCAGCGACTCGGGGTCGAGGGCGGCCAGCGCGTCGGGCGCGGGGAAGAGGTGGGTGAGGCCGCCTTCGGGGTCGTCGACGGGCTCACCGTGCGCGGCGGCCAGACGGCCGGCGTGGGTGCGGGCTGCGGCCGTGGAGACCTGCTGGCCGAGCACGGCCCGCAGCGCGAACTCGCCCTCGTCCACGGTGCGCGGCACGCGCCGGCCGGGGGCCTTGTCGACCAGGGGCGCGAGGAACGGGTCGGTGCGCAGCTGGTCGTCGATGGCGACCGGATCGGCGTCCAGGTCGAGCATGCGCCGGCAGCGGCTGATGGCGACCGGCAGGTCCCGCAGGTCGCCGAGGGAGAGGCGGCAGGCGATGTGGTCCGGCTTCGGGGTCAGCGCGACGATCCCGTGGCCGTAGGGCAGGCGCAGGGTCCTGCGGTACGCGCCGTCGCGCCACTCCTCGACGCCGGGTACGGCGGTGGCGGCGAGGTGGCCGAAGAGGTTGTCCGGGTTGAGGGGAGCACGAAACGGCAGGCGCAGGGACAGGGCACCGGGAGTGCCGGGGACGCCGGGGGTGCCAGGGACGCCGAGGGTGCCAGGGACGCCGAGGGTGCCCGGGACCGCCCTGAGTGTGCCGGGTTTGGTGGCGCCGCGGCGCCCAGGGGCGCGGTTGCGCAGGCCGCTGGGTGACAGGGCGAACACCTCGCGCACGGTGTCGTTGAAGGTGCGGATCGAGGAGAAGCCGGCGGCGAAGGCGATCTCCGCCATGGGCAGGGCGGTGGTCTCGATCAGCAGCCGGGCGGTCTGGGCGCGCTGCGCGCGGGCGAGCGCGAGCGGTCCGGCGCCCAGTTCGGCGCGGAGCTGGCGTTCGATCTGGCGGGTGCTGTAGCCGAGGCGGGCGGCCAGTCCGGGCACGCCCTCGCGGTCCACGACCCCGTCGGCGATCAGCCGCATGGCGCGGGCGACGGCGTCGGCGCGCTGGTTCCACTCCGGTGAGCCGGGACTGGTGTCGGGGCGGCAGCGCTTGCAGGCCCGGAAGCCGGCCTGCTGGCAGGCGGCCGCGCTCGGGTAGAAGGTCATGTTCTCCGGCTTGGGCGGCACCACCGGGCAGCTGGGCCGGCAGTAGATGCGCGTGGTCAGGACGGCGGTGAAGAACCAGCCGTCGAACCGCGCGTCCTTGGACTGGACGGCGCGCACACAGCGCTCGCGATGAGTGTGCATCCCTTTCTGCATGCGTCCAGCATCCGGCACCGGGCGGACCATGGCTGGCGGTAATCCGACATCGCCCTCGCGTGTCCTGGGACCGCGGCGATCGCATCGCCCTCGGGCGTCCTGTCCGATCGCATCGCCCTCGGACAGGACGGGGCCGTCGACGATCCTGGAAGGACGATCCTGGACGTATGAAGCAGCAGCCGCTCCTCACCTTCGGACACGGTACGGCGGACCGCGAACACCTCACGGACCTGATCCGCGCGGCACGGATCGCCTCCGTGGTCGACGTCAGGACCGCGCCCGGAAGCCGCCACAACCCGGACGTGGGCCGGGAGAGGCTGCTGCGGTGGCTGCCCGAGGCCGGGATCGACTACCGCTGGGAGGGGCGCCTGGGCGGATTCCGCAAGGTGCCTGCGGACTCGCCCGACACGGTCTGGCGCAACGACGCCTTCCGCGGTTACGCCGCCCACACGCGCACGGGCGAGTTCCTCGACGCGGTCAACGAACTCCTCGACGAGGCCGCGCACCGGCGGACGGCCGTCATGTGCGCGGAGACGGTGTGGTGGCGCTGCCACCGCCGGGTCATCGCCGACTTCGTGGTGCTCGCCCGCGGACGGCCCGTCGTCCATCTGATGCACGACGGGCGGCTCGTCCCCCATCGGCTCAGCGAGGGAGTGCGGCTGCGCGAGGACGGACTGCTCGTCTACGACGGTCGGCGGTCCTCGGACCGGCCCGAGGAGGGACGTGCGCGGCCCGGCAACGGTACCTAGTGCCCCAACAGGCAACGTTCGCCCCGTCGCGACGCCCGGCACGCTCCCCCAAGCTCTTCGAGCAGGGGGGACCCCCTCTCGCCGCACCGGCCGAAAGCCCGAGTACGTCCAGTACGAGGACTTCCGGCCGGCACTCCCCCAAGCTCTTCGAGCAGGGGGGACCCCCAGAGCACGCACCGGACGCCGCTCCTTCACGGGCAAACGTTGCCTGCCGGGGCACTAGGGTGGGGAGTGCGGTTCTGTGGTGGTGGGGTGGGGAGGGGAGGGACCAAGGACGGTTCTGAACCATGAGTGATGTACATCGACTCGAGCCCGTCCCGGCGAACCTGGGCAGCGGCACCGTGCTCGCGGCGTGGGAGCGGTTCGTGCAGGGCGAGGATCACGTCCCGGATGTCCGGCCCCTGGTGGCGATCTCCTGGCATCGCTGCCGGGAGCAGTACCGGGTCGATCCGCACCTCACCAAGGCCCCGCTGGCCGTCGCGGAGCCCGACCGCACTCCCGAGTACGACGTCGTGTTCGCCGAGCTGGGGTTCCGTGCCGCCTCCGTGGCGCACGAGGTGGGCAGTCTCGGCGGCGTCGTCACCGTCACCGACGCCACGGGCCGGATCCTGTCCGAGTGGGGTGACCAGGCCACGCTCGCCAGAGCCGGCGAGTCCCATCTGGCGCCCTGGTTCTGCTGGTCCGAGTGCGCGGCCGGCACGAACGGCATGGGCACGGCGCTGGAGGCGCACGGCCCGGTACCGATCAGGGGCGCGGAGCACTGGTGCCAGGCGTTCCACGACTGGGTCTGCGCGGGCATCGCGGTGCGCGACGTGGTGACCAAGGAACCGATCGCGGTCCTGGGCATCTGCTGCTGGCGCAGCCCGCTTCCCGCGTCCGCGAGCGGCTGGCTGGCGAACGCGGTCACCATGACCCAGTACCCGCTGAGGAGGCGTGCCCGGGACAGCGGCGCCGAGCTGGTCGCGGCCTGCGCCCAGGCCAGGGCACGTTCCGGTGCGGCGCTGGCCGCGGTGGACACCGCGGGCAAGGTGGTGATCGCCGACGACATGGCGAGCGTGCTCCTGGGCGTCCCCGCCCACACCCCGGCGGTCGATCCCACGCTGCGCTGGAACCCCGGACTGCCGGAGCTGATCGCGGCCGCCCGGTACGCCACCGCGCAGGCGGCCCACCAGCCCGACTGGGTCGGCTCGACGCAGATCTTCGCCCACCTCGCCGACGAGCCGACGTCGATCAGTATCCGGCCCGTCTTCTCGTCCGGGCGCCTGATCGGGCACCTGGTCGCGTTCGGTGACTCCGAGGGGGCGCGGCTGCCCCGGCCGGAGACGTCCGCGGCCCCTCGGACGCGGCCGCGCCGGCTGATCGCGACGCGCGACAACCGGCTGGTGCTGCTGCGGCTGCCGGAGGTCTCCTTCGCCGAGTCGCGGGGTAACGACGTGTGGCTCTCCACCGATCAGGGGCGGTTGCGGGCCGCCTCGGTGAGCCTGGACAAGCTCGAGGGCGAACTGGCGGACGCCGGCTTCCTGCGGGTGCACCGCCGCTACGTGGTCAACCTCGGCCGCATCCGGGAGGTCGAGCGCGGACTCAAGGGCGAGCTGTCCCTGGTCATGGACGACGGAACGCACGACATGGTGCCGGTCTCCCGGCGGAACGCGCCGGCCCTGCGGCGCGCGCTCGACATCTGAGTCCCCCGGCACGGCACCTGTTCCGAAAGGAGGTTCCCGTGACTGGCAGTCCTCCGGACGCCACCCCCGGCGGGACGAACCCCTGGGGCACGGGCAACCGCGACTGGTGGCCGGACCGGCTCGACCTGGCGGTCCTGCGGAAACACCCCGCCACGGCCGACCCCATGGGCGGGGACCTCGACTACGCCGCGGAGTTCCGGTCGCTCGACCTCGACGCCCTGGCACGGGACGTCGACGAGGTGCTGACGACGTCGCAGGAGTGGTGGCCGGCCGACTTCGGACACTACGGGCCCCTCGTGATCCGCATGGTGTGGCATTGCGCCGGGACGTACCGGGTCGCCGACGGCCGCGGTGGCGCGGGCGCCGGCATGCAGCGTTTCGCGCCGCTGAACAGCTGGCCGGACAACCGCAACCTCGACAAGGCGCGCCGACTGCTCTGGCCGGTGAAGAAGAAGTACGGCCGCAGGATCTCCTGGGCCGACCTGATGGTCTTCGCGGGCAACCGCGCCCTGGAGACGATGGGGCTCACGACCTTCGGCTTCGCCGGCGGCCGGACGGACGTCTGGGAGCCCGACGACAGCCGCTGGGGCCCCGAACACGCCTGGCTCGGCGACGAACGCCACGGCGGCGTCCGCCAGTTGGAGAACCCGCTGGCCGCCGACCAGATGGGCCTCATCTACGTCAACCCGGAGGGACCGAACACCGTCCCGGACCCGCTCACCTCCGCCCGGGACATCCGCGAGACGTTCCGCCGCATGGGGATGAACGACGAGGAGACCGTCGCGCTGATCGCGGGCGGCCACACGTTCGGCAAGACCCACGGCGCGGCCGACCCGGACGCCCACCTCGGCCCCGAACCCGAGGGCGCCCCCCTGGAGGAGCAGGGCCTGGGCTGGAGGAGCGGCTACCGCACCGGCAAGGGCGCGGACGCCATCTCCAGCGGGCTCGAGGGTACGTGGACGCCCACCCCGACGAGGTGGGACAACGGCTTCCTCGAGACCCTGTTCCGCTACGAGTGGGAGCTGGAGCTGAGCCCCGGCGGTCTGTGGCAGTGGATCCCGAGGGACGGCGGCGGGGCCGGCACCGTGCCGGACGCGCACGACCCGTCGAGGACCCACGCGCCGACGATCCTGACGACGGACCTCGCGCTGCGCTCGGACCCGGTGTACGAGCCGATCGCGCGGCGTTTCCTGGAGCACCCGGACCGGCTCGCGGACGCGTTCGCCCGGGCCTGGTTCAAGCTGACGCACCTCGACATGGGCCCGGTCCGGCGCTACCTGGGGCCGCTGGTCCCCCGGGAGACGCTGCGCTGGCAGGACCCGGTCCCCGCGGTGGACCACGAGCTGGTCGACGCCGCGGACATCGCCGCGCTCAAGCGCCGCGTCCTCGCCTCCGGGCTCTCGGTCTCCCAGCTCGTGTCGACGGCGTGGGCGTCGGCCTCGACGTTCCGTATCAGCGACAGGCGGGGCGGGGCGAACGGCGCGCGCATCCGTCTGGAGCCGCAGCGGAGCTGGGAGGTCAACGAACCCGACACGCTGGCCCGGGTGCTGCGCACCCTGCAGGGGATCCAGGAGTCCTTCAACGGCTCCCAGGACGGGGACAGGAGGATCTCGCTGGCCGACCTCATCGTGCTCGGCGGGGTCGCCGCCGTCGAGCAGGCCGCCAGGACCGCCGGCCACGACGTCCGGGTCCCCTTCGCTCCGGGACGCACGGACGCCACGCAGGAGTGGACCGACACGGAGTCCTTCGCCGCGCTGGAGCCGACCGCGGACGGGTTCCGCAACTACCGCGGCGAGGGAAGCCGACTGCCGTCGGAGCACCTGCTGGTCGACCGCGCGGCCCTGCTCGACCTGAGCGCGCCCGAGATGACGGTCCTCGTGGGCGGCCTGCGGGTGCTGGGCGCCAACCATCGGCGGTCGCCGCTGGGCGTCCTCACCTCGACGCCCGGATCGCTGACCAGTGACTTCTTCGTGAATCTGCTCGACATGGGCGCGGAATGGCAGCCGGCGTCCGCGGCCGCGGAGACCTTCGAGGGCCGGGACCGCGCCACCGGAGAGGTCAGATGGACCGCCGGCCGCGTCGACCTCGTCTTCGGCGCGCACTCCGAACTGCGCGCCCTCGCGGAGTTCTACGCGAGCGACGACGCACGGGAGAAGTTCGTACGCGACTTCGTCGCCGCGTGGGACAAGGTCATGAATCTCGATCGGTACGACCTCGGGTGACCCCTCTGCCGTGCCTCCCAGCGGCGGCACATCGGGTACGAGCGGTAGCCGGTCGCGGACGAACGGCAGGAGCCGCCCGATGTGATTCCTCCGGCGTAGCGTGCTCGTTACTGACGAATTCTTTACCCTTTTCGGCGTGATTTCCGAGGTCAATTCGGAGTCGGGTGAGGGGAGTGAAGTCCCGATGACGACCGCGCAGGAACGATCCGACCTGCTGGACAAGGTCGGGTTGGCCGCACAGAACAAGGCAGCGCTGGGTCAGGTGCTGGGAACCGGAACCATTGGGCAGGCCACCGAGAGGCCGGACGGCCGCATGCAGGCCACCATTCGCATCAACCCGGATGAGCTGGCCTGGGATCCCTCCATTCTCGTCATGCCTCATGGAGGCGATATCGAGCTCGAACTCATCAATGACGACCAGAACACCCACTGTGCGCTCCTGCCGAGCAACGGCGACCGGAAATTCATCTGGCTGGTCAACCAATCGCGGGGGCGGGCGAGCCTCAACCTCGACGGGCCGGGCTACTACTGGTTCGGCTCGCCCACGGGCAACGACGAGGGCAGGGGGCTGACCGGGGCCATCGTCGTCATGGGGGACGCTCCGCCGGAGGCCCGCCTCGACCGTCCCGAGCAGCCGCGGCCGTAGGAAGCCGTAGGAAGGAGGAGGTGGGGCGACATGACCGTCGAGTACGTGGACGCGGGCTGGGCCGTCGACCAGGGAAGCCTCAGCGGCAAGGTCGCGGGCGGGGACATCGCGCCGCCCGTGGTGGCCGGCGTCGACTACGAGCGTCTGCTCCGTACCCGCGAGGAACCCCAGAACTGGCTCACCTACTACGGCGCCTACGACGGACAGCGGTACAGCCCGCTGGACCAGATCACCACGGAGAACGTCAAGCGGATGGTCCCCTCGTGGGTCTTCCAGGCCGGCACGACCGGTCTGATCGCGGGCGCGTCGACCTACTCGTTCGAGGCCGCCCCGATCGTCGTCGACGGGGTCATGTTCCTCTCCGGCTGGGACGGCTGGGTCTGGGCCCTCGACGCGAAGACGGGTGTGGAGATCTGGCGGTACAAGCACGCGGTCCCCTTCGACGTGTCCCTGTGCTGCGGGAACGTCAACCGCGGGGTCGCCGTGGCGCAGGGGAAGGTTTTCTTCGTCACGGCGAACGCCCGTGTGCTGGCGCTCGACGCCACCACCGGCAAGCGGGTCTGGGACCGGACCTACGGTGACGTCCGGGCCGGGGAGAGCGCCACGCTCGCCCCGCTGGTCGTGAAGAACCTGGTCATCGTCGGGAGTTCCGGCGGCGAGTTCGGCGTACGGGGCCACCTCGACGCGTTCGACCTGGAGACCGGCGAGCACCAGTGGCGCTGCTACACCGTGCCGAAGCCCGGGGAACCCGGCTCGGAGACCTGGCCCTCCGACGGCGAGGCCTGGGCACGGGGCGGGGCGAACCCCTGGGTCACCGGCACCTTCGACCCGGAGACGAACCTGCTGTACGTCGGCACCGGCAATCCGGCACCCGACTTCGACGGAGCCGTCCGGGAGGGCGACAACCTCTTCACGGACAGCGTCATCGCCGTCGACGTGGACAGCGGTCAGATCCGCTGGCACTACCAGTGCACCCCGCACGACGTGTGGGACTACGACAGCATCGCCGAGTGCATCCTGTTCGAGCAGGACGGGCGCAAACTGCTCGGGCACTTCGACAAGAACGGCTACTTCTTCGTCCTCGACCGCACGAGCGGCGAGCGGGTCCGGATCACCCCCTTCGTGGACCGCATCACCTGGGGGGCGATCACGAGGGACGGCCAGGTGACGGCGAAGGCCTACCCGGACAAGGAGGGAATACCGGTCCACTTCTACCCGGGTCCGGCCGGTGCCAAGGAGTGGACCCACGCGGCCTACAGCCCGAGGACCGGGCTCTTCTACGTGCCGGTCCAGGACACCGGGGCCACGGCCACCCGGCGGCGCCGGGAGTTCAAGGAGAGCATTCCGTACTGGGGCGCGGGCGTTCAGGTGGACATCGAGGACATGGCGGGGTCCATCAGCGCGTTCGACGCGAACGGCGAGGAGAAGTGGCGCTGGCGCAACGAGCTCCCGATGTGCGCCTCGGTGCTGGCCACCGGCGGTGACCTGGTGTTCGCCGGTGAGCCCTCCGGGGAGTTCAACGCGCTCGACGCCCGTACCGGGGAGCTGCTGTGGCAGTTCCAGTGCGGCAGCGGCCATCACAGCAGCCCGACCACCTACATGGTCGACGGCAGGCAGTACATCGCCGTGCCGGTCGGCTGGGGCGGATGGGCCGAGGGGTTCCTGCCCGGCATGCTCGGCGCGGGGCACGGAAGCGCCCTGATGGTCTTCGCCCTCCCGGAGGTGTCGTAGACGTCGTAGCGGCGTGACCGGAGCCTGCCCCCGTCCGGGCAGAGAGGAGGTGGATCCATGGAGTCTCAGCTCGAAGCGCTCGAAGTGCTGGAAGCGCTCGAAGTGTGGGAGACACCCGAGTTCGAGGAGATCGCGGTCGCGGCCGAGGTGACCATGTACGTCGCCCGGCTGGAGGAGTAGCGGACCAGCGGACCAGTGGACGTGGGAGGGCACCGGACCTGCTCCGGCGCCCTCCGGCGGCTCGGGACGGCCACGGACGGGCCACGGACGGCCGGGACGGCCACAAACGGCCCGGCTGCGGACGGCCGTGGCCGCACGGCCGACCACGGACGGCCGGCCACGGGCCGGGACCTGCGACGAACGGAGTGCCGGCGTGTTGCTGCGCGTGCTGGGCTCGGCGGCGGGGGGCGGCTCCCCCCAGTGGAACTGCGGCTGCCCGGTGTGCGCCGCGGTCCGCTCCGGGGCCGGTCCCGCGCGCACCCAGTCGTCGGTGGCGGTCAGCGCCGACGGCCGCCGGTGGTTCCTCTTCAACGCCTCACCCGACGTCCGCACCCAGTTCGAGGCCTTCCCCGGCCTGCATCCGCACGAGGACCGGACGACGCCGCTGGAGGCGGTGCTGCTCACCGACGCCGAGCTGGACCACACGCTGGGCCTGCTCCTGCTGCGCGAGGCCCGCACCCTGCGGCTGTACGCCACGCCGGCGGTGCGCGAGACCCTGGGCGCCGGCTCGGGGATTCTGCGCACGCTCGAACGCTACTGCCCGGTCGAGTGGCGGGCGATGGCACCCGGCGCCGGCCTGGCCCTGGCGGACGGGCTGTCGTGCCGTGCGTTCGACGTGCCCAGCAGCAAGCGCGACCGGTTCGGAACGGGGGTGGACCAAGGCCGCGTCGTGGGCTACCGGCTGACCGACGAACGCAGCGGCGGGACGCTGGTGTACCTGCCGGGGGTGCAGTCGCTCACGCCACAACTGCGGGGGGAGATCGAGGGCTGCGCATGCCTGCTGATCGACGGGACCTGCTGGCGCGACGACGAACTCGTACGGCTCGGCCTGGCCGCCAAGACGTCCCGGGAGATGGGCCACCTGCCCATCGACGGCCCGGACGGCAGCCTGGCGCAGCTCCCGTCGCTGAGCGTGGGACGGACGGTCTTCGTGCACGTCAACAACACCAATCCGGTCCTTCTGGAGGACACACCCGAGCGGCGTACCGTGGAGGAGAGCGGCATGGAAGTGGCCGTGGACGGCCTGGAAGTCCAGGTGTAGAGCCGTGACGACAACAACGACGACGACAACCGGGCGAACCGGCGCCGACGACTTCGTCGAGGCGTTGCGGGCCCACGCGCGGCGCTACCACGACCAGCACCCGTTCCACGTCCGGATGAACGCCGGACGGCTGAGCCGCGGGCAGGTCAGGGGCTGGGTGGCCAACCGCTTCTACTACCAGGAGAACATCCCCCGCAAGGACGCCGCGATCCTGTCCAACTGCCCGGACCTGGAGGTCCGCCGCCGCTGGATCCGCCGGATCACCGACCACGACGGCACCGCCGTCGGCGAGGGCGGCATCGAGGCGTGGCTGCGCCTCGGCGAGGCCGTCGGACTGACCGTCGAGGAGGTCCGCGACCACCGGCACCTGGTGCCCGGGGTGCGGTTCGCCGTCGACGCCTACGTGACCTTCGCCCGGACCCGCCCGTGGGTGGAGGCGGTGGCGTCCTCGCTCACCGAACTGTTCGCGCCCGACCTGATGGCGGCGCGGCTGGCCGCTTTCGAGCGGTGGTACCCGTGGATCGACCCCGAGGGCCTCGCCTACTTCCGGGCCCGCCTGGAGCAGGCGCCGCGCGACTGCGAACACGCCCTCGAGGTGGTCACGACGCACTGCCTCTCCGCCGAGTCCCGGGCGCGCGCCGTCGACGCGCTGTCGTTCAAGTGCGACGTCCTGTGGAGCCTGATGGACGCCGTCGACCAGGCCTATCCGGAGTGACCACCATGGACCCGCCCCCTCCCGGAACGACCCGGACCCCGTCCAGGACCCGCCCCGGCGGCGAGGTGTCCGGCGCGGACCGGCCCCGTCTGGCGCGCCATGTCCGGCTGGCCTACTCCCGGGCCAGGCAGCGTCAGGTCCTGCTGCACCCCGAGACGGTGGTGGTGCTGAACGGCAGCGGCGCGGACATCCTCGGGCTGTGCGACGGACGGCGCACGGTGGCCGAGATCGTGGCCGAGCTGGGCGCGCGCTACCGGAGCGTTCCCGACGACGAGGTGCGGCGGTTCCTGTCCCGGCTCGTGGCCCGGCGCTGGGTGGAGCTGGCCGATGGATAGCCCGTTCGGGCTGCTCGCCGAGCTCACCTACCGCTGCCCGCTGGCCTGCCCGTACTGCTCCAACCCGCTGAACCTGGGCGACTACGGGGACGAGCTGGCCACCGACGAGTGGCGGCGGGTGCTGGCCGAGGCCGGCGAGCTGGGGGTGCTGCAGTGCCATCTGTCCGGCGGGGAACCCCTGCTGCGGCGCGACCTGGTGGAGATCGTGGCGGACGCCCACGACCTGGGCCTCTACACCAACCTCATCACCAGCGCCGTCGGGTTCTCCCGTCCGAGGGCCGAGCGGCTGCGGGCCGCCGGCCTCGACCATGTGCAGATCAGCATCCAGGCCGACGAGCCGGCCGTGTCCGACCGGATCGCGGGGATCCCGTCCTTCCGGCGCAAGATCGAGGCGATGGGCCTGGTCAAGGAGCTGGGCTGGCCGCTCACGATCAACGTGGTGCTGCACCGGTACAACATCGACCGCGTCGCCGAGGTGCTCGCTCTGGCCGAGAAGGCGGGCGCGGACCGGGTGGAGCTGGCCAACACCCAGTACTACGGCTGGGCCTGGCGCAACCGTGCCGCGCTGCTGCCGAGCCGGGCCCAGCTCGAGGCGGCGGAGGCCGTCGTGCGGGCCGCCCGCGAGCGGCTGCGGGACCGCATGGACGTCATCTACGTCCTCCCCGACTACTACAGCCGCTACCCGAAGCCGTGCATGAGCGGCTGGGCCTCCCGGCAGCTGACCGTGACGCCGAACGGTGACGTCCTGCCGTGTCCGGCCGCGCAGTCGCTGCCGTTGCCGCGGACCAGCGTCCGGGAGGACTCGCTGGGGCGGATCTGGGCCGAGTCCCCGGTGATGACCGCGTTCCGGGGGACCGACTGGATGCCGGAACCCTGCCGGAGCTGCCCCCGGCGGAAGGTGGACTTCGGCGGGTGTCGCTGCCAGGCGTTCCTGCTCACGGGCGACGCCGCCCGCACCGACCCCGTATGCCACCTGTCGCCCGACCACGACCTGGTCGCCCGGGCGGTCGAGGCCGCCAACGCCGGCTCGCGGGCCGCGGCTCTCGCGCTGGTCCCCCGCTCGCACCGGGCTCGCCGGCCGGTCGGCCGTCCGGGTGGAGCGGGTCGGTCCGCTCCCGGGAGCGGGTGAGCGGATCAGCCGCCGAACACCAGCGGCAGCACCGCGGCGGCGATGATCAGGCTGACCCCGCTCACCAGGTCCGCGTGAATCCGGACGAGGCGTGCCGCGGCCCGCCCGAGTCGCAGCCCGATCAGCGACATCGCCGCCGTGATGAGGCCGAAGACGGGGGCCGAGATCCACGGCGAGAGCCCGAGGATGCCGAGGCTCGCCCCGGCGACCAGGTTGTCCAGGCTCAGCGTCAACGGGATGCCGAACAGCGCCAGCGGCTGGTCCAGTTCCTCCGGCTCGGGTTTGCGGAGGGCCGAGACGACGAGGTAGAGACCGTACCCGCCGAGCGCGGCGGCGCCCACCAGGTCGGCGACGCCCCCGACGGCCTCCCCGACCTCGCGTCCGATCAGCAGCCCCACCAGGGGCATGACGGCGTCCCACAGCCCGAAGGTGAGCGCGACCTGCACCGCGCGTTTCAGTCCGAAGGGGACGGTGCCGAGCGCTGTCGCCACCCGGAAGTTGTCCAGGCTGAGGACGAAGCCCAGGCCCAGCATTTCCCAGATCACGGCGACGTCACCCCGTACGGGGTCAGCCGGCCCGCGCGGCGAACGCCTCGTAGGCCCGCTCGTCGAAGAGGACGAAGCGGACTTCCTCGACACGGGTGCCGGTCTCCCGCACCGTCTCCACCGCGATCCGGGCCGCGTCGTCCATCGGCCAGCGGTAGACGCCGGTGGAGATCGCCGGGAACGCCACGGTGCGGGCGCCCAGGTCGTCGGCGACGCGGAGGGAGGCGCGGTAGCAGGAGGCCAGCAGGTGCGAGCGGTCCTCGGTGCGGCTGTGCACGGGACCGACGGTGTGGATCACCCAGAGGGCGTCCAGTTCGCCGGCCGTGGTGGCGACCGCCTCGCCGGTGGACAGGCCCTTGCCGTACCTGGAGGCGCGCAGGGCGCGGCACTCCTGGAGGATCGCGGGGCCGCCGCGGCGGTGGATGGCGCCGTCGACGCCCCCGCCGCCGAGCAGGGAGGAGTTGGCGGCGTTGACGATCGCGTCGGCGCGCTGCCTGGTGATGTCGCCCTGGACGAGCGTGATGGCGGTGGTCATGTCTGGCGCAACCTCCTCCAGACGGCCTTCGCGGCGTTGTGCCCCGACATGCCGTGCACGCCGGGGCCCGGCGGGGTGGCAGACGAGCAGATGAAGACGGCGGGGTGCGGGGTGTTGTACGGGAACAGCGACGGTTTCGGGCGCAGCAGGAGCTGGAGCCCGGAGACCGCACCGGAGGCGATGTCGCCGCCGACGTAGTTGGCGTTGCGGGCGGCGACCTCGGGCGGTCCTGCGGTGGCGCGGGCGAGGACGCGGTCGCGGAAGCCCGGGGCGAAGCGTTCCAGCTGGCGTTCCACCGCGTCGGTGAGGTCGCCGGTCCAGCCGTTGGGGACATGGCCGTACGCCCAGAAGACCTGCTTGCCCGCGGGGGCGCGGGTGGGGTCGGCGACGCTGGGCTGGACCGTGATGAGGAAGGGCCGGTCGGGTGCGCGGCCCTCGCGGGACGCGGCGCGCAGCGCGGTGCCGATCTCGGCGCTGTCGGCGCCGATCTGGACGGTGCCGGCGCCCCGGGGCTCCCGCGCGGTCCATGGCACCGGGCCGTCCAGGGCGTAGTCGATCTTGAAGACGCCGGGGCCGTAGCGGTAGCCGTCGTAGTAGCGGCCGAGGCCCGCGATACGGGCCAGCGCGGTGGGCGAGGTGTCGAAGACGTACGCCCGCGCGGGCGGCAGGTCGTCGAGGCGCTTGACCTCGTAGTCGGTGTGCAGGGCGCCGCCGAGGTCCTTCAGGTACGCGGCGAGGGCGTCGGAGATCGCCTGGGAGCCGCCGCGGGCCACCGGCCACCCGCGGGCGTGTGCGGCGAGGGCGAAGACCAGGCCGACGGCGCCGGTGGCGAAGCCGCCGAGGGGGGCCATGACGTGGGCGACGAGGCCGGCGAAGAGCGCCCTGGCCCGCTCGTCCCGGAAGCGGCGCATCAGCCACGTGGACGGGGGCAGTCCGACCAGGCCGAAGCGGGCCAGGGTGACCGGGTCGCGCGGGAGCGCGGTCAGGGGCAACGACATGAAGTCGCGGGCGAGGGTGTCCCACCTGGGCAGGAACGGCTGGACCAGTCTGCGGTACGCGCCCGCGTCGCGCGGTCCGAAGGAGGCCGCGGTCTCGGCGACGGAACGGGACAGCACGGCCGCGGTGCCGTCCGGGAAGGGGTGCGCCATGGGCAGCTCGGCGTGCAGCCACTCGAGGCCGTAGCGCTCCAGGGGCAGGGCGCGGAACGCGGGTGAGTTGATGCCCAGGGGGTGTGCGGCGGAGCAGGGGTCGTGCCGGAAGCCGGGCAGGGTCAGTTCCTCGGTGCGGGCACCGCCTCCTATGGTGTCCCGCGCCTCGAACACCGCCACGTCGAAGCCGCGGCGGGCGAGCTCCACGGCAGCGGTCAGTCCGTTCGGCCCCGCACCCACCACGACCGCATCGAGCATCGACGGCACCTTCGGACCCCCTCGTCAGCCGATGGCCATTCGGCCCCAGGATATGCCGCACCCCCGACACCCCGGGGGCGGGGCGACCGCTCGGGGACGGGAGGCGTCGCAGGGGGTTGCCCGGGTACCGCCGGCCGGCGTCGGCCGGGCAGGGCGGCCCGGGGGTGGTGCTCGCCGGGATCAGGGCGCGGGGATCAAGACGCGGGGATCAGGACGCCGGAATCAGGACGCGGGGATCAGGACGCCGGAATCAGGACGCGGGGATCAGGACGCCGGAATCAGGACGCGGGGATCAGGACGCCGGGATCGGGCCCTCCGCGCCGGGTACGAGGGTGGGGGCGTCCGGGGCGGCGAGGAGGCCGGTGACGTGTCGCGCCGTCGCCGTGTCCCGGGCCGCTGCGAACGGCAGCGTGTTGCCGCCCGTGACGCGGAAGGGGGTGCCGGCCAGGGTCAGGTGGGTGCCTCCGGCCTCCTCGACCAGCAGAAGGCCCGCCGCGTGGTCCCAGGCCGCCTCCCAGCAGAAGGCCGTTGCGTCCAACTCGCCCCGGGCGATGGCGAGATACTCCAGCCCCGCCGATCCGCAGGGGCGCGGTGCGACACCGTCCGTCCACAGGCCACTCAGGGCCCGCTTCTGTGCGTCCGTCGTGTAGTCCGGGTGGGACGTGGCCACTTCGAGGGGCCGCCCCGGCTCGGGCGCACCACAGCGCAGGGGTACGCCGTCGAGGAAGGCGCCCTGACCGCGTACGGCCGTGGCGAGTTCGTCGCGCGCCGGCGCGTACGTCCAGGACGCGAGCAGGACTCCGCGCCGGGCGAGGGCGACCAGTGTGCAGAAGCCGGGGTCGCCGTGCACGAACTGACGTGTGCCGTCGACCGGGTCGACGATCCAGACGGGGGCGTCGCCCCGCACCGCCTCGTACACCGCCGGGTCGGCGTGCACCGCCTCCTCGCCGACCACGACGGAGCCGGGCAGCAGGGCGCCGAGCGCGTCCGTGAGGTACCGCTCGGCCAGCCGGTCGGCGTCCGTCACCAGGTCGTGCGGTCCGGACTTCTGGTCCACCTCGTGCTCCGCCAGTCGGCGGAAGCGGGGCATGATCTCGGCAGCGGCCGCCTTGCGGACCGCCTCCTCCACGTCGGCCGAGTGTCGTGCGAGAAACTCTTCGATGGTTTCCGTCTCTTCGATCATGCCTCCATGAGACCATGCCTCACTGACATTCCCCGCCGGGCCGGTGCACTCCGGATGGAATCGGCGTGAACACCCGTCATCGGACATCCCGGTACGGTCCGGTGGAGACCGGCGGCCGGCAGGTGGCGGACGCCGACCGGCACTGGACGGACACCGACCGGCTTCACCGGCCGACCGCGTACCCCTGCATCCCCCGCGGGTTGGCGGCCGCGGACAGGATGCCGGTCGCGGGGCAGCGGGCGACCGCGCACAGGCGCCCCTCGGACCACGGCCCGCCCACGGTCACGTCATGGCCGCGGCGCCGCAGTTCCGTGACGACCTCCGCGCCCATGCGGGACTCGACGGTGACGCTGCCGGGGCGCGTCCCGCGCGGGTAGAAGGAGCCGGGGAAGCTGTCGTTGTGCCAGTTCGGCGCGTCGACGGCGCCCTGGAGGTCGAGCCCGCCGCGGACGGGGGCGCGCAGCGCGACCGCGAGGAGGAAGTGCAGCTGCCACTGGTCCTGCTGGTCCCCGCCGGGCGTGCCGAACGCCATGACGGGCACCCCGTCGCGCAGCGCGATCGAGGGGGTGAGGGTGGTGCGTGGACGGCGGCCCGGCGTCAGCGAGTTGGGCAGGCCCTCCTCCAGCCAGGCCATCTGGAGCCGGGTGCCGAGCGGGAAACCCAGTTCGGGCACGACGGGGTTGGACTGGAGCCAGCCGCCGCTGGGCGTGGCGGCGACCATGTTGCCCCAGCGGTCGACGACGTCGATGTGGCAGGTGTCACCGCGTGTGCCGCCGTCGGCGGCCACGTCGGGCTCGCCCGGCACGGGGGACGTGGGGCTCTTGGCGAACGTCGGCTCGCCGACGCCCATCGCGTCGAACCCGCCCACCTCGGCGGCCACCCCGTGCGCGTGCGCGCTCAGCCGCGGCACGCGCCCGCCGGGGCTGCCGGGCCGCAGCTCGTACGAGGCGGCGGCGCCGACCAGCTTCCGCCGCTCGGTGTTGTACGGCGCCGACAGCAGTTCCGCCAGCGGCACCTCGGCGGCGTCCCCGTACCAGGCCTCCCGGTCGGCCATGGCGAGCTTGCAGCCCTCGATCAGCAGATGGACGTACTCGGCGGAGCCGTACGGGGGCAACTCGGCCGGGAGCAGAGCGAGTTGCTGGAGGAGCACCGGGCCCTGACTCCAGGGGCCGGCCTTGCACACGGTCCAGCCGTTCCAGTCGTAGGACGCCGGAGTCTCGTAGGTCGCGGACCAGGCGGCGAGGTCGGCCGCCGTCAGGGTGCCGGTGTGCCGTTCGCCGCTGGTGTCCAGCGTCGGCCGCCCGGCCTGCCGGACCAGGGCCTCGGCGATGAAACCGGCGCGCCACACCTCCCGCGCGGCCTCGATCCGCGCCTCCCGGCCGCCTGCGCCCGCGGTCTCGGCGAGCAGCCGCTGCCAGGTGGCGGCGAGCGCGGGGTTGCGCAGCAGCGCGCCGGGCCGCGGCGGGCGTCCGCCGGGCAGATACACCTCGGCGGACGAGGTCCACTCGGTCTCGAACAGCCTCCGCACGGTCTCGACGGTCTCGCCGACGCGTTCCACGGGCGCGTGCCCGTGCTCGGCGTATCCGACGGCGTACTTCAGGACGTCGTCGAGGGACTTCGTGCCGTGGTCGCGCAGCAGCACCATCCACGCGTCGAACGCGCCCGGCACGGCGGCGGCCAGCGGCCCGGTGCCGGGTACGAGGTCCAGGCCCAGCGCCCGGTAGTGCGCGACCGTCGCCCCGGCCGGGGCGACACCCTGCCCGCACAGCACCCGCACCTCGCCGCCGGCCGGTGCGAGCAGGATCGGCACCTCGCCGGCGGGCCCGTTCAGGTGCGGCTCCACGACGTGCAGCACGAAGGCCCCGGCCACGGCCGCGTCGTAGGCGTTGCCGCCGTCCTCCAGCACGGCCATCGCCGACTGCGAGGCCAGCCAGTGCGTGGAGGACACCATGCCGAAGGTGCCCTGGAGCGTGGGCCGGGTGGTGAACCGCATCTCTCACCTCGGTGTTCGCGCGTACCGTGACTCCGCTCGGCGTTGACCAGTCAGCAGGCTACCCATCGGCTGCGCTCACACTCCCGCGCCCTTACCGGCAGGCGCCTTCCAGGACTTGTCCGCCGATCATGGACGTGGGCAGTCAGCCATGGTGCCCGGGTGAGCATCATCGTCAAGTTTGCAGCCATGTCTTGGGCTCGGCTCAGTGCGCTACCGCGTGTTGTCAGGCATCGGACTCACCCTCGACTCACATCAGCGTGGCTGCGCTCCTGCCTTCGGCCCGCTCCGCGCACGCTGCGCCGACGCGCGCCCACATGGATAGGGCCGGTGGCCATGAGTCGATCACCGCATATCGCGGCCCGATCAAGAACATGCCCCCGCGGGGGATCGGCCGGCACCGGGATGGAGGGGGCGCCGTACGCGGTGCGGGTCCGTAGGGGCGTGCGCGGAGCTGGGGAGAGTGGTGGGTGAGGAAGTGGGCGGCTAATCAGTCGCGCTTGGGCCAGATCGGGCCCTGGTCGGTCCAGATGACGCCCTTGTTGCGGCACAGGCAGAAGGGGTGGCCGATCGGGTCGGTGTAGACCTGCCAGCCGTAGCCGTTGGGGCCGATGAACTCCTGCCTCAGCGTCGCACCGAGGTCGAGGACGCGGCGCTGCTCGGACTCGATCTCGTCCACCTCGAAGTCGAGGTGGAACTGCTTGGGGTGCTCACTGTCGGGCCACTGCGGAGCGCGATAGTCGTCCACCCGGATGAACGCCAGCTCGATCTCGCCGAACTGGATGCCAGCCCAGTCCTCGGAGCTGCCTTCCTTGATCGGACGGTCCGTCACCTCGGAGTAGAAAGCCGCCAGCTTCATCGTGTCCGGACAGTCGATAATGAAATCGGTGAGTCGCAGCATCCCGCGATCTTGTCACAAGCTCACACCCGACTTCGAGACAGGCCCTAAGCAGCTCCGCTGCCGCCTCGTCTCGGCCATTGAGGCTCCACCGCCCGCGCGCTAGGGTGCCACAGACGAGGGGGCGACTGAAGCGCGAGTCGAAGTGGCACAACCATCCAGGTTGGTATCCGGTGATGCCGATCGTGCCGCTACTCATCTTTGTGACCGTCGAAGACGACGCGATCACGCGGTTTCCCTTGGCCTCGGGGCTCGTGTTGTCGGCCGCTCAGTACGGGCGAGAGACGGCGAAGCGAACGAGTGCCAAGACTGGCTCGGACACACCTGGCTGTCAGGTAGGGACGGGGTACGGCCGGGCCGTCTGTGGGCGGTTCGAGGCAAACCGACGTTGACAGATGATGACAACTTGCTCCGGCATTCACGCAGGTCACAGGCTCAGCCACAGGAGGCCGCCGCACGTGGGGGACTTGGGCCATCACCTCCAGAAGTACTGAGCGTTCGCGCCTGGGAAGGGAGGCAAACAGATCAATGGCCGCGTCTCTACGAAGACTCTTCGCACTCTGCCTCACTCTTGGCGTGCTGACCGGCTGCGCAGCTGGTGATCAAGGCGGCGAAAACCCCTTTGCTCCGCCCGAGGTCTCCACCGAGCATCCCGATCAGGAGACGCCTTGCCCGCAGGACTCCCCGCGGCAGCAACCCCAGGACCCGACGTCCGCCACGGAGAAGTCAGGGGAGGGTGCCGCAGACGCACCAGGGGACAGCCGATCGCACACGGTTGGCCCTGGGGCGTCTTGCATTATTACCAGCGGCATCCCGTACATGCCGGTCGACCCGTAGAACCGGCACTCTGACCGCCCCTCACCACTTTCAACGCCAACTTCACTCTGCAAGCCCGGAAGGTAACTCCCTGGGGAATACGATGAGATGAAGGAGCTCGTCAACCAACCACTGACGGGCCCTTGCCGTGGGAGGGGAGCAACCGTGGTTCTGATTCTGGTCGTGTTATCGCCGATCATCGTGCCGTTGTGGGGCATCGCAACCGGCCTGTTCTGCATCCGCATCGGTCAAAAAACGGAATCAGTACGTCTGGGCTGGTTCTTCTTCCTCACGGTGGGCCTACTCCCCGTCGGGGCGACGTTCGCCCTCCTCGGTGCGATCATCCCCGCCATCGTCGTAGCGGCTATAGCTGGCCTTATCATCATCCTGATGATTTTGGACTGGTACGGCGACGACCTCTCCGACCCGGATCCCACCCGCGACCAGGTCACCAGGTAATACGGGACCGGCTCCCGAAATCTTGCCTCGGTGTCCGACCGGGACGGGCAGCCGGGAGCACATGGGGCCGTGCCACTCTCGCGCCAGAACGAGCGGGAACCAACGGAGACCCGATGGCAACAGCAGAGCACGAGCAGGGCGTGTCTGGCCGCGGTGGGCTGTGGTGCTCGGCTCGTTTGAGGGCCCAGTCGGACATCTTGCGTTTGATCACGCGGGGGTTGGAGTGCAGCCGCCGTGCGGGCAGCAGTCGTTCGGTGATCTCACGCAGGCTCTGGGTGATGAGTTGAAGTGGCTCTGGTTGGCCCGACCTGGTACATCAGGTCCCGCAGCGCGTGGTGGACCAGCGGGAACGCGAAGATCTCCTGTTCGACGCCGCGCGGGTGCTGATAACGCAGCACCAGCCCGGGGACGCCCTGGTGGTTCTTGATCTCGCCCAGGGTGTTCTCGATCTCCCACCGCTGGGCATAGAGGGCGGCAAGCTCCTGGGCCGGTGCCTGGTCGGGGTCGAGGAGGGTGGTGATCAGCCGGTAGACGGTGCCGTCACCGCCGCGTGGGCCGAGGATGTACTCGATCACCCACACCCGCTCGGGGTCCGCGCGCCGACAGTTGTCCCGCGCGGCGACGATCTCCGACAGGTAGGAGCCGTCGGCGAGGATTTCCAGGACTGGCAGCACCACGACGCTGTGCGGACCCGCCACAGCAGGTCCGCGCCGCCCGCCTTCGCGGCCCGCCACAGGTCGAGGCCGCAAAAGCCCCGGTCGGCGAGCACAAGCATGCCCTTGGTCAGCGCGGGGGTGCGTGCCACAACCGTGCACATGGAGCGGCCAACCACGGTCAATAGCGGGCGTCAGCCGAGATGCGCCGGTGAGCTGCAAGCTCTTCTGAGCCGGCTCCCGGGGCGGCACCTCAACCGCACCACGCCATACGCATGTTCGTCCATGGGGTGCAGCGGGCCCAACCAAGTTCGGGTCGCGCCGGTCACCCGATTCGGGCTACTCCCCGGCCGAGTCCGCCGCCGGGGCGCCCGCTGCAGCCGTTGGTCCGCCGTGGCGCTGGCCCCGCGGACCCGACCTCCGAGTGAGCAGCGAGTGAGGGACGTACGCAGAAGGAGCGCTATGGACGTTCGTCCAGTTCAGAGGCTCATCTCCGTACTCCTGCTGGCGCCTGCCCTCCGGAGCCGTGTGCGCAGGTTCGAATCCTGCCGGCCGCACCGGGCAGTGCTGGGACAACGCGCTTGCCGAGTCGTTCTTCGCGCCTTCTTCCGTCACGTGGGCAGGGGAGGGACGGAGGGCCGCTCTGCGGAGACGGTCTGTGTGCGTGCACATGGCGCCATGGTGCTCGTACGGAACGGGCGGGGTGAGCGAAGCGCGCCAGCAGTCAGGATGCGTTCAGGTGCCCGGTGGCACGGTCGGACAACGTGACCTATGAAACGTCGAAGAGCCAGGTGGTTCCGGAGGACGGCCAGACGCCCCGTGCGCGTCATCGGCCGCGCGGAATCAAGGTGCCCGAGGTCACCGTCTACTTCTGGATCACCAAGGTGCTGTGCACGACTGTCGGCGAGACCGCGGCGGACCTGCTGAACGAGAAGGCAGGTCTCGGGCTGACCGGTGTGTCGGTGCTGATGAGTGCCCTGCTGGCCGTCGTCCTGGTGGTCCAGTTCCGCTTCAGCACCTACCGGCCGGGCGTGTACTGGCCGGCGGTGGCACTGATCAGCGTCGTCGGCGCGCTGATCAGCGACAACCTCACCGACGCAGTGGGCGTGCCGCTGGAGACGAGCACCACGATCTTCGCGATCGTCCTCGCGGTCGTCTTCGTCGTCTGGTACCGGCGCGAGCAGACCCTGTCCCTCCACCACATCGACACCACCAGCCGCGAGTCCTTCTACTGGCTG
Organism: Streptomyces cyslabdanicus; assembly: GCF_052663305.1. Taxonomy (NCBI): domain Bacteria; kingdom Bacillati; phylum Actinomycetota; class Actinomycetes; order Kitasatosporales; family Streptomycetaceae; genus Streptomyces; species Streptomyces cyslabdanicus. The sequence continues at coordinate 26,215 of NZ_JBQRUW010000019.1, read as the reverse complement.
GCGGTGATGTTCACCTTCGCCCTCGGCGCCGCGGCCGGTGACCTGGTGTCCGAGCGCATCGACCTCGGCTACTGGCTGTCCGCCGTCCTGTTCGCGGCAGCCATCGCCGCGGTGGCCATCGCGCACTTCGGGCTGGACCTGGACGCGGTGTGGAGCTTCTGGATCGCCTACATCCTGACCCGTCCGCTCGGCGCGTCCATCGGCGACTACCTCTCCCAGCCCACCGCTGATGGCGGCCTCGGCCTGGGCACCGTCGTGACCAGCGTCCTGTTCCTCGCGATCATCCTCGGGCTGGTCATCCGCCTCTCCGTCACCCGCAGGGACGTCGCCGAACCGGAGCAGGCGACGGGACACGCGGCCTGAGCCACACGTCGGTTTGGTGGGTCCGGCCGCACGCGTTCCGGCCAGATCGGCATGGCACGTGTGCCCGGCACTGTGACCGATCAACAGGCGGTGCAGCCAGGCACAATGGCGTCGTAAATCCGAACAGCCGGATCATCGTTGCCTGGAATTGCGACGACCGCCGAACCGCTGACGACATCGTCGACCCGCTGGGCGACGAGTGCCGCTTCTACAAGGTCGGTCTGCAGCTCCTACAGGGGCTCAAGTCAAAGAGGTCTTCCGGTGACGTGAGGCGCGTGTGTGCATGGATCCATGCTGCTCGTGGTGCGAGAGTGATCAACGGGCCACAGTCAGGATGTGTTCAGGTTCCCGCTGGCACAGTCGTGCGGTATGACCCATGAAACGCCTGAGAGTCCGGTGGTTCCAGAGGTGGACACCCGGCAAGGAGACCAGAGGCTAGTCGGCGAACAATCGACTGAGGCGGGCTCGCACCACCTCGCCGGCGCTCGATGGGGCCGACCAGCAGGGGCGCGGTCTGACCTGAGAAGCCGAAGGCTCCGAAGGCGGCTCATGCTCGCCTGCTGATGACTTCGGCACCGAGAGTCTGTCTGATCTCGGCGGCTCCCATGAGGGGCATCGGCGCCTTTCCGGCGCCTCCCCGCCAGGCGGCGCAGGCAGCAAAGGCGTGTTCTGCATCACACAGGAATATCTCAAGATCCCGCATAACAAGGTGTACCGCTCCCGGGTCATAACAGGCATACAGAAAGTCCTCGCGCAGGCCGAGGAAAGAACGCGTCACGGACTACGCCTCCGGCGGCGCGTCCCGAGTGGACTTGGCGAGCAATGGGAGTCATCCCAGCGCCCACCAGGTCCGAGGCCGCGCATGTCTACACACATGTAGACAGTTACCGTTCCGCAGATGTGAGGGGCGCCCCCTCTGTGCTGCCACCCGTCCATGTGAGGATTGCATGACAACTTCGACGACTACCGCAACTGCTCGTCATGCCGCGGGCAGCCGCCTATTGAACAAGGTGCCCGAGGTCACGGTCTGGTTCTGGATCATCAAGATCCTCTGCACGACCGTCGGCGAGAGTTTCGCCGACTACATCAACGAGACGCTGGGCTTCGGCCTGACCAAGACCATGCTGTTGTTCACCGCGGTATTCGCGATCGTGCTGACGGTCCAGTTCCGCACGAAGCGCTACATCCCGTTCCCGTACTGGCTCACCGTGGTGGTGGTCAGTGTCACCGGCACGCTGTACACCGACATGCTCACCGATAAGCAACACGTCCCGCTATGGCTCAGCTCGACGGTGTTCTCGGTCCTGCTGGCCCTCGTCTTCGGAATCTGGTGGCTGCGCGAGCGGACCCTGTCGATCCACAGCATCACGACCTTCCCGCGTGAGGCGTTCTACTGGCTGACCGTCCTGGTGACGTTCGCGCTGGGCACCGCCCTCGGTGACTGGACGCTGGAGCTGACCAACTGGACGCCCGCGCAGTCGGTGCTCCTGCCGCTGGGCCTCATCGCGTCGATCACCGCGCTGTGGAAGTTCGGCGCCAACCCGGTTCTTTCGTTCTGGCTCGCCTACATCCTCACCCGCCCTCTCGGTGCCAACATCGGTGACTGGCTCGCCTCCCCGAAGGCCGCGGCCAACCCCGGCGACCCGGTTGGTCTCGGCCTGGGCACCTTCGCCACCAGCCTGATCTTCCTCGGCGCCATCCTGGCCACGGTCATCTATCTGACGATCAGCCGCAGGGACGTCGGCGAGCCCTCCGAGACGACGCACGAGCCGTCGGTCACCAACGCGCGCAAGGAACGCATCGCGCTCGGAGGCTTCGCAGTAATCGCTGCCGGCACCGTCGCGCTGATGATCTGGGCCCACAACCAGCCCCACGTCACCTGCGACCCGACCGGTCAGAGCGAGACGATGCCGGCTTGCCCGAAGGCGGCTCTGACCGGCAAGCAGACGACCGAGGCAGTGGCGAAGTACGAGAAGCTTGCCCAGACGGCAATCGCTCAGGACCGGGCCGGGACGGTCGCGGCCTCCCATGCCACCGTGCAGAAGATGCGCGACGACTGGGACGCCGACGCCACCTCGTTGCAGGCGGTCAACAACACGACCTGGACCCTGCTCGACCACCAGATGGATGAGGTCCTCAAGACGTACGCCATCGACCACGGCAACATCCAGCCCGCTCCAGCCGCCGAGCAAGAGAAGCAACTCAACACCCTGCTGGGCGACCTTCAGAGCCACCGCTTCTGAGCAGGGCGGACTGCGTTGGTGGCCGGTTCGATGGGCCTGCACAGGACCGGTCACCAACTGCGCTGTACCGGTGCACCAAGGCCCAACGCCCTCCGCGTCGGCGTCACTGCGGCCCACCCGCCTGGAACGATGTGTCTCATGCAACCCCTGCCAGCACCCTGCCCCGCCGACCTGATCCCGGACACGACGGGCCAGGAGGCATTCAACGCCGCGTACAATGCGCCACCTCGCCGCATCTGTCATGACACCGTCGGCCGGGACGGCGGAGAGCAGGATGCAGATGGAGCAAGTCCATCTGGACCGAACAGCCCCTCCCCACCGCCTCAGTTTGATTCAACCTCGCACGTCACCTGACCTGCCGAGCTCTTCCAGGACGTGCCCCGCCGCTGCGTGCCTACCGGTTCAGCTGCACCACCGTTTGAACGACCGGCTGCCCGCCGCCGACCAGCGGTTCCGCCCGTCCCCAAGCTCCGGGCGCCCTGCCGGGGGCACTTCGCATGAAGTGCCCGAAGACCACGCCCGCAGCCGGGTCGTGCGAGGCCGCCCGGCGCCGACCGACAACGCCAGAAGCCCACGGCCTCTGAGCTGGTCAGAGGCCGTGGGCTTCTTCAGTCCCGCTGGTCAGCGAACCGCTGATCAGTACACCGTCCACTGACCGCGGTTGCCGGCGCTTGCCACGCCCATTGAGACTCCGCCGACCTCGCACTCTTCAGCTGCCGTACTGCGATGGGGACGACGGCAGACGGGACGCCAGCGGGAACCGCTGGGGTTCCTGCTGAGGAACTATTCCTTCACTCGTATCCCTCAGCCTTCAACCATCGGCCCAATGCACCGAGGTCCTCAGCCACCGACAACGCCTCGGTTCGAAACCTTTCGAAATCCTCAGGTGACCCGCGCGGTATCGATGGCCCGTCGCTGGTTGTCGCGTTGAGCATGTAGAGGCGGACGCGCTCCCGGTGCCAGGCCGCGAAACGCCGAGCCTCGTCGGGATCGAGTCGCCCTGACTGTTGCCATCGGCGGGTGAGATCCGCCGCCGCGCTGGGATCCATGCTGCAGAACCAACCCTCAACGAGTCGAGCCGCCACGGCAGCATCCTCGGTCGGTGTTGGCAGCTTCTTCTTGCTACCCCAGAACTTCATCCGCCCCCCACCCGTCAACCGGGCAACTGTACGGCCCCGGCCTATTCATGGCCAGGACGTGACCCTTCGCGGGTCGTCCGACACACCTCCGACACACTCTGTGCAGCTGGCGCCCTCTGACGAACTCCGCCGCAGGTCAGAGGGCTGCGAGGGGTGATCTACGCATTCACTCCGGAGCCGTTGCCTTGCAAGACTGCGTCAGGTGCCCAAGAGCGACTCGGTCGACACCGTTGGACCATCGAACGGACCATGGCCTGGCTCGCCGGCTGCCGCCGACTCCACCGTCGCTACGAGCGCAAGGCCGAGCACTTCCTCGCTTTCACGAGCATCGCCTGCACCCTCATCTGCTACCGCCGCATGAACCCCTGAATAACGCCGCAGACGCTGCCGTGTGCAGGAGTATGGCCAAATGATCAGATCCGAACTGATGCAGAAGGCAGCCCATCTCTGGCAGGAACACCTCGACGCCGAATTCCCAGCCAACCTGCGAGGCGTCGAGTTCGAAGACATCGACATGGTGCTGCTTGATGCGGATACCGCAGGTTGCGCCTACACGTGGATCAACAACGGTGGCGCCCTCGATCCAGAGCGCAGGGGACTGCTGCGAGATCGGGTGACAGTCGGGGTTTACGCAGCGAGTACTGTGTGAGGGGCCATGATGGTTTCGTACTCGACGGGCGTCAATCGGCCCAGGCGGATCTGGCGCCGTCGGCGGTGGTAGGTGCGTTCGATCCAGGTCACGATGGCGATCCGCAACTCGTTCCGAGTCCGCCAGGGGCGGCGGTCCAGAACGTTCTTCTGTAGCAGCGCGAAGAAGCTCTCCATGGCCGCGTTGTCGCCGGCCGCACCGACTCTGCCCATCGAACCGATCATGCTGTGACGTGCGAGAACGGACACGTACTTCCGTGAACGGAACTGCGATCCGCGATCGGAATGGACGATGCATCCGGCCACCTGGCTGCGGCGGGCGACCGCGGATTCCAGCGCGGCCACCGCGAGACGGGACTTCATCCGGGAGTCGATGGAGTAGCCCACGATGCGACCGGAGTACACGTCCTTGACCGCACACAGGTACAGCTTGCCCTCGCCTGTGGCGTGCTCGGTGATGTCGGTCAGCCACAGCCGGTTCTGTGCCGGGGCGGTGAAGTCGCGGAGTCCTGACGGATTGCTCGCGTCTACCCTCGCCTGTATGACTACCGATTGGATGGCGGAATGCCAACGTATGGATCGGGGGCGGCGCTTTGACGAGCTCAGCCGTCCACCCTCGAGGCAGGTCGCCTCCCCGCCGCCGCTGTCCGAAGCGGAGATCTGCGAAGCGGAGGCGGAGTTGGACATCACGTTCCCGGACCAGTACCGAGAGTACTTGCTCCGGCAGAGCGCCGGCGGCGCTGTGAACCGTCTATGCCGATCCGCGGCAGGCTGGGGCTGGCATGGGGACTCAAGCACCAACTACGACTTGCTCACTACTGACTTTCCGCATCCCGACTCCTACCGGGCTTACGAGGATGAGTTGGACGCGCGCGAGCCGCTGACGCAGGACTTCCCTGACCACAACGCCTACCGGGCGGCATGGGAGCAGTGGGACGCTGAGTACGGGGTGTTCCAGGAGCGCAAGACATCCGGCGCTGTATTCATCCAGGAAAACGGCTGTGGCTTCTCGACCCTGCTCGTTGTCACCGGTCCGCACCGGGGCCAACTGTGGTTCGACGGCCGGGCCACCTGCGACCAGATCCTTCCTCTGAACCTGGGCGGTCAGCCCGTGTCGTTCATGGACTGGCTCGCTCGCGGGTCCATGAATCTGGTCTGCTGGTGAACGCGGCGGGGTCGACACCTGCCGGGGACGCGACTCGCCACCAGCAGGGTCACACAGGTGTGCCGGAGGTCGTGGAAGCGGACCTCCAGGCCCAGCCGATCGGGGAACGGGTAGAGGGCCGCACGCCAGGGCAGGCGTCGTCCCAGAAGATCGCGCGCGTCACGCACACCCGGCGGACGTACTACAGCGACCAGGGGCGCCCGGGGAGACGGCGGACATCGTGGTACCCGCCGCGCACTGCGAGATCGTCTACGAGATCCCGATCAACCGCTGACCTGTCCGGCGGATCATGATGCTGACAGAGTGTGCCCGTGAGTTACAGCATCTTCCTGCTCCGGTTCGTGGACAGCAAGGTCGTCGCCCTGGACGCCGAACGCTTCCGGCGGATGACCGAGCCTTACGTGGTGGCGGGCAGTCCGGAGGAGGGCTTCTCCCAACTCCGCGCAGAGGATGGGGGTGAGGCGGACCTGTACCACGCGTCCCAGGCCGACGAGGGGATGTCGTCCGTGATGGCGACGCACTTCGCCCGTGGCGCGATGAGCGGCATGCTCACCAGGCTGGCGGCAGCCCTTGGGGCCTCGATAGTCCCCCAGGACGGTGGTGCGCTGATCTTCCACGCGGACGACCGCCGCCATCTTCCCGCACAGCTCCAGGAGAAGGCGATTGTCATAGAACCCACGGCGGACGCGTTCCAGGCCGCGCTCGACGCGCTCTGAGTACCTCCGCCTGGCCAGTGCCGGCGACGCGAGCAAGACCTGCCGGGAACGCCATCAGGACCGGGTGGCTGCTCGGACGGCGGTTCACGCCAGGGTGACGTGCATGCCGCCCTCGGCCAGGGCATCGAGGATCTCGGCGAACAGGTCGTAGGGCCGGCCGTCCGGTGTCAGGGTCCGGGACAGGTACGCGCGTGCGGTCACGGCGTTCCGCCACAGCAGGGTTGCGGGGGCGGTGTGACCGAAGGTGCCGCGCAGGCAGTCGTCGAGGGCGGCCAGGCAGCCGCCGAAGTAGCCACCCGGCCCGTTCACCGCCTCCCCAAGCGCCAGGTAGAGGCCCGGTTCGTCGGTGATGTGCCGACCGTCGAGTTCGTAGGCGTGATCAGCTGATCGGTCGCGGTGGGCTCGTCGGCAGGCCCGCTCGCGGACGAGATCGAGCCAGGCGTCGCGGCGCCGGGTGTCGAGGCTCGCCCAGGCACCCAGCGTGTCCGGCGGCCCGGCGAGCCACCGCTCCCAGATGGGCCGGGCGTATTCGGGAACCGGTGTGAAGAACTTTCCGTCGAGCTCCACGTCGATCAGGTCCATCCCGTAGGAGGATGGGCGCCAGGCGCTGACCTTGGTCCACAGCACCCGATCGGTGAGCGGCTCGCCCTGGTCGTCTTGTATCTCCAGGGCGGCCTCCTCCAGGTCCAGTGCCCGCCGGGTGCCCTTCAGCAATGCAGCCCGCAGCTGATCACCCTGGGCGAGCCCCCGCAGGACGAGCGGGGGCGCCACCTGTTCGGGCGGCAGGACGCGGGCGAATTCCCGGCAGGAGCCCAGCCATCGGTGCCCGTCGTGCACTCGGACAGGACCCCTGTGTCCCTCGGGCGGCCCTTCGTAGTCGTCCAGACCGGTGAGCACGAGACCGCCGGTCCTCAAGAGCTGCCCCGGGCTCTCCGCGTCCTCCAGCAGCCAGGGCTCAAGTGCGTCGTCGTCCGGCACCAGCCATACCCGAGTGCCGACCCAGCCCCGCACCTCGGCGCCTTCCGGTACCCAGCCGAACAGTTCGTACGTCCCGCGCTGGGGCTCCCCGAAGAGTCCGTCCACTGCTGCGCACACGCCCCAGACGTGGCCGTGCTCCGTCTCCCTCAGCGTGTATAGCCCCCGCTGGTCCCTGTCCTCACGCACGGCGGTCATCATGCCCAGACACAGCTCGGCGCAACGGCGCGAAGCCCCCCGGGGATCCCCCCGCAGCGGTCATGGAGCCAAGTCGAGCCGTGTGATGATGCGCGAGAAAGTGATCGGCCCTGGGGTGGGGCCGAGTGCACAAGAAGGGCGGGGGCCCATCGTGGGCAAGGGCGGGGAGTCCATACCGGACGAGGAGTGGGAACGCTTCCTTCGTGAAGCCGAGGCGGGGGCCGAGGGCGCGCCCGAGGAGCCGTCGGCGCGGGCGCGGATGGTGGCGCGGCGGCTGCGGGAGGAGACCGGTCGGCCGGAGCCGTGGCGGAGTCGGCAACCGGCCCGGCGGCAAGGGGGCAAGGTCTGGTACGCGGTCGGTCTGCTGGTTGCCGCCGCCCTGCTGGTCGTGGCGCTGGATCCGGGGCGGGTGGCTGGATGGTTCGGAGGTGGAGGCGCCGGAAGTGCGCCCCTCGCCGCGGAGTCGGAACGCCCGGATCAACCGCCGCCGACGGAAGCCGCGGCCCAACGTCCGACCGTGGAGCAGCCGTTCAGGGGGTCGCCCGCGGCACAGTGGGGTGACGGGACCGCTGGGATCGGCCTGCCCGAGGCACGGGCGACCGGCTGGATGAGCAAGGGGCAGGTCGCGCAGGCGCTCGAGAAGACCCAGGGCTTCCTCGTCGCGTCCAGCCTGGACCCCGATGTGCTGCGCGGGGAGCGACCGGGGAAGGCGATCGCGTTGATCAATCCTCATCAGCGGGATGTCCAGGACTACCTGGCGACCGCGTTCCGCACGCCCAGCCGGGAGAACGATCCTCTGCTGCTGTTCAGCCGGTTCGACAGGACGAAGGTCCGGCTTGTCGGGGATGTGGTCAGGACACGAGGGCGGATCACGTACCGAGAGGGCGAGCGCGGTGCCGTCGAGGTGACCACCGATGTCACGTACGTGTATCCGGTCGTACGCGCCGCGGCGGGAAGCGACGAGGTCGCGCGCACCATCGTGCGCCGCGAGGTCGTGATGAACTGGGACGACCCGGCGAAGGTCGTCGTCGAGCCGGGTACGTTCTCCCTCGTCTCCTACAAGGTGGACACCGCCAACGGTGGTTGCGACACCTTCACCGGCTACCTCACCCCCGAGTTCAGCGCGGAGCGCGCCGCCTCGCGTCCGGGAGACGGCCCCGAGGTCGACCCGTACGACCGGAGTGCCTCGATGGACACGCGCATGCGGGAAGCCGGCGATGCGGGGTGCGGGGCTGCCACACGGTCGTGAGCGGCGGTCGCGGGGAGCAGAGGCTCGCTCTTGGCCTGCGGTGATCGTCGCCGAGCACAGAGGGCGGGCCACGCTCCGGCCCGCGCGGGCCGGACTGGCAGGACCGTCCGCGGCGGGCGCACCATGGGGTGAGGAGACATGGGTGATGAGGCTCGCCCCCGACCGCACCCTGCGTGCTGATGGCCTCTGCGAGCAGCGGCCGCCGTCCGGTGGCCCGGTCCCGGTATGGAGGCATCGCGGATGTACGTGTACACGATGCGCAAGGCCCGCATGGCCCACGCCGACAAGGTCATCCTCGACGGCGTGACCCTCGCCTTCCTGCCCGGCGCCAAGATCGGCGTGGTCGGGCCGAACGGCATGGGGAAGTCGACCGTTCTGCGGATCATGGCCGGGCTGGAGCGGCCGACCAACGGCGACGCGTTCCCCGCGCCCGGCATCAGCGTCGGCATCCTGGAACAGGAGCCGAAGCTGGACGACACCACCACCGTCCAGGGCAACGTCGAACAGGGCGTGGCGCAGATCCGGGGCATGCTGCACCGCTACGAGGAAGTCACCGGCCGCCTCGGTCACACCGAGGGCGACGAGATGCAGCGGCTGCTCGACGAGCTCGGCGGCCTCCAGGAGGCCCTGGACCACGCCGGCGCCTGGGACCTCGACTCCCGTCTGGAGCAGGCGATGGACGCCTTGCGCTGCCCGCCGCCCGACACCCCCGTGCGTGAACTCTCCGGCGGTGAGCGACGCCGGGTCGCACTGTGCCGGCTCCTGCTGTCGCAGCCGGACCTGCTGTTGCTGGACGAGCCGACCAACCACCTGGACGCCGAGTCCGTGGCCTGGCTGGAGCAGCATCTGGCCGACTACCCGGGCACGGTCGTCGCGGTCACCCACGACCGGTACTTCCTGGACAACGTGGCCCAGTGGATCCTGGAGATCGACCGGGGCCACGCCTATCCGTACGAGGGGAACTACTCCACGTATCTGGAAGCCAAGGCGGCCCGCCTCCAGGTGGAGGGCCGCAAGGACGCCAAGCGGCAGAAGCGACTCGCCGAGGAGCTGGCGTGGGTGCGCTCCGGCGCGAAGGGGCGGCAGGCGAAGTCCAAGGCGCGGGTGCAGCGGTACGAGGAGCTGGCGGCCGAGGCGGCGAAGACCAGGAAACTGGACTTCGAGGAGATCCAGATCCCGCCAGGACCGCGCCTGGGGAGCCTGGTCCTGGAGGCGGACCACCTCACCAAGGGCTACGGCGACCGGGTGCTGATGGAGGACCTCTCCTTCTCCCTGCCGCGCGGCGGCCTCGTCGGCGTCATCGGCCCGAACGGCGTCGGCAAGACCACCCTCTTCCGGATGATCGTCGGTCAGGAACAGCCCGACGCGGGCCTGCTTCGCCTCGGCGAGACCGTCGAGATCTCCTACGTCGACCAGAACCGCGCCGGTCTGGACCGCGCCAGGTCCGTCTGGGAGGCCGTGTCCGGAGGGCTGGACCACCTGCGCGTCGGCGATGTGGAGATCCCCTCGCGCGCCTACGTCGCCACCTTCGGCTTCAAAGGCGCCGACCAGCAGAAACCCGTCGGCGTCATGTCCGGCGGCGAACGCAATCGCCTCAATCTGGCGTTGACGCTGAAGCAGGGCGGCAACCTCCTCCTGCTGGACGAGCCGACCAACGACCTCGACGTCGAGACGCTCGCCTCCCTGGAGAACGCGCTGCTCGGCTTTCCGGGGTGCGCCGTGATCACCGCGCACGACCGGTGGTTCCTGGACCGGATCGCCACCCACATCCTGGCCTGGGAGGGCGGCGCGAACTGGTTCTGGTTCGAGGGCAACTTCGCCGACTACGAGGCCAACAAGGTCGAGCGGCTGGGGCCGGAGGCGGCCCGCCCGCACCAGGTCACCCACCGCCGTCTGGTCCGTGGTTGACCGGCCCGACAGGAGCCTTCGCCATGACGCACCTCGATCAGGAGGCGGTGGCGGCCCTCCGCGCCGCCCAGCTCACCGTCATCAACGCCACCTGGCACATCTGCGAAGAACAGGCGGTCGAGCGGTTGGCCCACGTGCGCGGCCTGGCCTGCACCCCACTGTTCCCCGGGCACCCGGTGATCCGGGTCGTCACCTGCGACGGACGGTTGCTGGGCCGGGTCCGGCGGCACCGCGACGGCCGCACGGCTCGCTGGATCGCCGTCCCCGCCGGCACCGCCCGAGGGATCGGCGCCTACCGCACCGCGCACGGCGCCGCCCGTGCCCTGTCCCGCGACGCGGGCACGCCCCGCCACCGGGTCACCGACCGCCTCGCACCCGCCGCGGCGTCCGGCCGCCAGGCGAACCTGCCGCCGCTGGGAAAACGGCGTCCCTGAGGGTCACCGTGGCGGACGACGGGTGCACGACGGTGGAGCAACCGACCGCCAACCGCGGCAGCGCACCGCCAACGGCCCCTGCCGAACTCGCCGTTGGCAGCGACCGCGGTCACCTGTCACGATCAAGCGTGGTCAACCCTTCAACGGTCACCAGATGGACGGGCCGCCTCCACGACGTGATGGGCCTGGCGGCAGGCGCGCTGCTGCTGGCGCTCGGACTCAGAACCCACCGCCACGGAGGATCCGTGGGCTGGGTCATCGCGGGAGCAGCAGCGCTGACCCTGAGCAGCCTCTGGGCAGCCCGGCGCCGACGCGCTCGGCGTATGAACGCGATTCCACAACCGTAAAGATGCCCACGCCCGCATCGCGGCCTACGATCGCAACTTGCTCGGGCCGACGACAACTCGGCAGCGTGGCTGAGGCCGGTAAGGGTGACCCGGGGCCCCGGCCGCGCCCTCCCCTCGGCCGTTCCGCCTTGCCCCGGCCGTTCCCTCGGGCCGCACCGGCTGCCCCGCTCCGGCCGTCAACGGTCCGTCTCGGAGAGGAACACCGCCGCGTGCGCCGCCTGGAAGAGGGTGGTGACCTCCTCACCGCTGAGCCCCTGGGACCGCGCCTCGTCCATCCACGCGGCCAGCGAAGTCCGCAGCGGGGAGACGGGGCCCTCCTGCGCCGGTGCCAGGGAGCGGGTGATGAAGGTGCCTGCCCCCTGCCTCACCTCGGCGAGCCCCGCGCGCTCCAGCTCGCGGTACGCCTTGAGGGTCGTGTTCGGGTTGACCTTGGTGTCCGCAGCGACCTGAGCGGCCGTCGGCAACCGGTCCCCCGCTTCCAGGGCGCCCATCCGCAGCGCCTGTTCCACCTGTCGCACGATCTGGAGGTACGTCGCCACTCCGCTGCGCTTGTTGATGCGGAACACGACCATTCTTCTCACCTCCTGTTTCGTACTGCCGAAACCATACGCATGTCACGCACGGTTCCGTGCCCTACAACGGCTTCCTGGACACCCGCCACACCGTGAACACGGTGAGTGCCGCGGTAGCCGCGAGCAGGATGCCGGCCCCGGTCCACTGCATCGCCGACATCTGGCTGAAGTCGAGGTACTTGATGACGTCGTTGACGATCCCGTACTTCTTCATGCAGGCGTCCGCCGCCGCATCCGTCGGCTTGGCGCACGTTCCCCAGCCGTAGAGGCGGCCGTCGGCGGACCCGATCCAGCTGTCCAGTTCGTACGGATCGTCCAGCTGCTCGCGTATGCCGCCGCCATACGGGTAGCTGAACATCCGTGCCGGCGCGAGGTACGCGCGCAACTGTCCCCAGACGATCTGGACGGCCATGGAGAAGACGAACGTGACCGCCATCGCCGGGAGGACCCGGCGCACCAGCATGCCGATGGTGATCCCGGCGGCGGTGAGGAAAAGGCACATGGCGGGGAGCACCGGGCCCGTGTGGTCGAAGATGCTCCCCTCGTACCACGGGCTCGAGAACACCGCGCGGTAGGGCTTCCACCACCAGGTGAAGAACGCCGAGAGCACCGCACCGGCCAGCAGCGCCGCCGCGTAGCACCAGGCGAGCTTGGCCGTGAGCCACCGGCGGCGGGACACCGACTGGGTGGTGACCAGTTGCAGGGTGCCGCGCTCCTGGTCGCCCGCGATCAGCGGGGCGCCGAGGAAGACGCCGAGGAGGACCGGCAGCATGCCCAGGGCGGTGATGGTGAGGCTGATGCTCTCCGAGCCGGGTACCGGCATCGGCGGTTCCTTGTCCGGCCAGCCGATCGCTTCGAGAACTCCGGCCAGACGATTGCGCTGGTAGACGATCCACGCCGAGCCGAGCACGACCGCGGCGGCCACGGTGAGCAGCGCTGCCCGGTGCTGGCGCACGACGAGCCAGTTCAGCCCGCCCAGCAGTCGGCGTCCGGGCTCCCGGGCGGCCGTCCGGGACGTGTCGGTCAGGGTGGTGCTCATGAGGTGGGGGTCCCTTCGGCCTCGTGACGGGCGCCGGGTGTGTACAGGGGAGGCGCGTCCGGCGAGCGCAGATGTGCCAGCAGCACTTCCTCCAGGCTGGGCTCGCTGACGTCCCATTCGGGGCGCAACGGGCCGTTCGGCCGTATCAGCGCCTGGAACTGCCGTCCCTGGGACCGAAGTTCGACGACGGTGTGCGGGGCCAGCGAGGCGAGCGGGTTCTCGTCGGTGACAAGCCCCGTCACCAGCGCGTGGGCTGGGACGAGCGCGTCCGCGTCACCCACCAGCCGGACCTGGCCGCCGGCGAAGACCAACAGGTAGTCGCACATGTCCTCCAGTTCGGACAGCAGGTGCGAGGACATCACGACGGTGATGCCGCGCTCGACGGCCTCCGCCATCAGCAGGGAACTCAGGTCGTGGCGGGCCAGCGGGTCCAGATCGGCCATCGGCTCGTCCAGCATCAGCAGATCGGGCCGCTTGCCGAAGGCGAGCGCGAACGCGACGCGGGTGTGCTGGCCGCCCGAGAGCGTGCCGATCCGGGCATCCATCGGTACCCGGCCCGACTGGACGATCCGCTCGGCAGAGGCCATGTCCCAGGTGGGGTTGAGCTCGGCGCCCATGCGCAGCGTCTCCGCCACGGTGAACCCCTTGAACAGCGTTTTGTCCTGACCGAGGAACGCGGTCCTCGGCCTCATCGCCTTATCGCCCGCCGGGACGCCGAAGAGGCGCAACTCGCCCTCCGTCGGCTGTATCTGCTGGGTGGCGAGCCCCAGCAGCGTGCTCTTCCCCGCCCCGTTGGGGCCGACGAGCCCGCAGATGCGCCCGGCCGGCAGCCTGAACGAGCAGTCGCGCAGCGCCCAGCCGCGGCGATAGCGCTTCCCCAGACCGCGGGTTCCATGGCCCAGGCGCCGAGCGAGCCGCCCGGAGCGAATGTGTCCGTCATGCACATCCCCCCAATTCCACTAGTCAATTAATGGAATCATGGTCTTAACGGCGGGAGGGTGTCAAGGCGGGCCGGGAAACCCCCGGACGTACGCGGTGGTGCGGGAGAGTGCGCTGAAGTGTGGAGCGGCCCGTGGGCGCCTTCCGCCGGCAAACTCCGCCAAAGACCCGCAAGGGGAAGCGGCGCTACAGTCCCGGGCATGAAGCCAGGGAGATCAAGGCAGTTCGGCGCATCGTTCACCGGGATGGTCAGGCACATCGTCCGGCACCCTCTGCCGATCCTGGACACAGAGGCGCCGCACAGTGGCGACACCATCGATGATTTAGCCCTCGTGAAGGCCCAGCCCCACGGACTTCGTAGGCGCCGGCAGGTCGTTGTCGACACCCGCATGAGACCGGTCAAGGTATCGAGAAAGGCTCACACTCCATGTCGTTTCCCCCGCCGTCGTATCCTCCTCAGCCGCCCGTGTCCGATCCCGGCCCGGGACAGCCCTGGGGACCGCAGTGGAGCCCGGCGGGTCAGCCGGTTCCGCCGGGGCTGAACGGCTTCGCGGTCGCGGCGCTGGTGACCTCGCTGGTGTGCCTCGCTCCCCTCGGGTTGATATTCGGCATCGTCGCGCTGGTGCAGATATCCAGGAGGGGACAGCGGGGCAAGGGGCTCGCGATCGCCGGGCTGTCCGTCTCCGGCGCGGTGCTGCTGCTGACCGCCTTCATCGTGGCGACGGTCGACTTCAGGGTGTGGACGATTCCCGGCAGGGACGACAGCGGTGAGGTCACGGGCCGCGGGTGGACCACGATCTACTCGCTCAGGAACGGTGACTGCTTCAACCCGGGCACCGAGTTGCCGAAGGGGAAGGGTTCGTCGCTGGGTGACATCAGTGTGGAGCTGACGCCGTGCGACACGTCGCACCACTCGGAGGCGTACGCCTCCTTCACGCTCTCCGGGCAGGAGTTCCCGGGCCCCGACGCCATCGCCGCGATCGCAGGGCCACGGTGCGCGAAACTCTTCCTCGACTACTCGATCGACCCGCTGGCCTTCGGGCCGTTGCAGAGCTACTACTTCTATCCGGACGAACGCGGCTGGACCACCGGGAACCGCACCGTGCGGTGCTGGGTGACCCCGAAGGACGACACCGAACTCGACACCACGGTCAGGCGCGACGCGTCCGACGTGGACGACGGTCAGTTGGCCTTCCTCTCCGCGGTGAAGCCGCTGAACGCCGCGGGCGTGCTCCGTCCGGCGCGAGGTCCCCGGGAGGACCTCGACGGGGCCAGGGCCTGGGCCGGCCGGATGGCCGAGGCGCAGGCCGAGACGATCGGGCTGCTCAAGGACGCCGATCTGCCCGGGGCGCGGCGGCCGACGGAGCAACTCGTGGCGGAGTTCGAGGCGGGGCTGCCGTTCTGGCAGCAGGCGGCGAAGGCGTCCGACGCGGACACCTTCCTCGGGCATCTGCGGTCGGTGGACCGGCACAACGGAGACGCGTACGTCCTCGAGATACGCCGCCTGCTGGACCTTCCCCTGCCCACCACGCAGCCGAAGCAGGCATGAGGCGACAAGGCCGCTCCACCCCGGCACCCGTGTGACCTTGCCGCTGCCACCCGGCACCGCGGGAACACCTCAGGGGTGGTGAACTGCTGGCGGTTGACGCTGGTTGAGCGTGTTCTGGTGTGCATGAGTGAGCGTCGCGATGGCGGTATGCGGCGTGGGACAGCAGTTGGCGTAAGGCGACGGGAGTTCTGGTTTCGAATGCGTGACCTTTGACCGGTGTGGTCGTTGGGTGCGGTGTAGAGGTAGGTCGGTATCGGGCGGGGGTGAGGTCATGGGTGGGCTGCGTGAGGTGGCGGCGTCGTTCGTGGTGCCCGGCCCGTCCGGGGTGGCGATCCGCTCCGGCCTCAAGGGCCTGACCCAGCAGGATGAGAAGGTGTTGCGTCTGGTCGGCGGTCTGCTCGGCTCCCTGGCCTCGCGTGACCTGAAGGTGCGCTGCGCGGCGGGGCTGGACCATGACGGTGAGCGGTGGGCGCGGCGCAAGCGGGCGTTGACCGGGGACTCGTCGTCGCGGTGGGCGGGGAGTATCACCAAGGCCACGCACGATCAGTGGGCTTTGGCCCGGCGTGGTCAGCTCGCCCACCTCCACAGCCTGGAGGCAGGTGTCGACGCGATCAGGCGCCGCCTCGCGCAGCCCGTCGGGGCGAAGGGTGCCAAGGGGGTGCCGGGTGGTTACCGCTCCCGGCGGGAGTGGTTCGCCAAGTCCCGGCGGCTGCATGTGCTGGAGGACCGGCTGGCGGAGGTGCGGGCCGACTGGGAGGCCGGGCGGGTGCGGGTGGTGCGCGGCGGCAAGAAGCTGGCGCGCGCCCGGCACCACCTCAAGGCCGCCGGGCTTTCGGAGGCGCAGTGGCGGCTGAGATGGGAGGCCGAGCGGTGGTTTCTCCAAGCCGATGGCGAGTCCGGGAAGCGGTACGGGAACGAGACGATCCGCATCAGTCCCGGCGGTGAGGTGAGTATCCGGCTTCCGGCGCCGCTGGCCAACCTGGCCAACGCGCCCCATGGCCGGTACGTGCTCGCCTGCCGGATCGTTTTCCGCCACCGGGGCGAGCAGTGGGCCGACCGCATCGCTGCCCATCGTGCGGTGGCCTACCGCATCCACTACGACGTAGGCCGGAACCGCTGGTACGTGACCGCCTCCTGGCAGAACCCGCCCCTGACGACGGTGCCGCTTTCAGCGGTCCGTGCGGGTGGGCTGGTCGGGGTGGACATGAACGCCGACCACTTGGCCGCCTGGCGCCTGGACGCACACGGCAACCCCGTCGGCGCGCCACGCCGGTTCGACTACACCCTCACCGGCAGTGCGGGGCATCGGGACGCGCAAGTGCGCCATGCCCTGATCCGTCTGCTGCACTGGACCACCCGCCATGGTCTGGCCCTCGCGATCGAGGACCTGGACTTCGCCGCGGAGAAGACCCGGGAGAAGCACGGCAGACGCAAGCGGTTCCGGAAGCTGATCTCCGGGATGCCGACCGCCCGCCTGCGGGCGCGGCTGGTGTCCATGGCCGCCGAGCTGGGCGTCACCGTCGTCGCAGTCGACCCGGCCTACACCAGCCGCTGGGGCGCCCAGCACTGGCAAAAGCCCCTGACCAGCACGACGCGCAAGCCCACCCGTCACGACGCTGCCGCCGTGGCGATCGGAAGGCGCGCCCTGGGATGAGCGATCCGGCGTCGGACGGCACCGCCCCCATACGACCGGAGCGATCGTGTGGGGCATCGGACCGTCCAGGCCGGACCGGGCAGCCCGGGGCGTGAGGGACCCCGCCCCCGCATTCCCGGACCACGGACACGATCCGTGCCGCCCGGACGCGGAGCGAAAGCGGGCGACCAGTGTGCCCACAACCGTTCGGGGCACACGGCTGAGCACGAGTCCTGGCACCAGGACTCATTCCCGCTCAGTCTTTAGGAACGGTCCGTGGTGTTGGTGTGCTGCGGCAGGATCGGAGGTCGGACAGTGCACGGTGAGTACAAGGTCCCCGGCGGCAAACTCGTCGTCGTGGACGTGGAGGTCGAGGGCGGCGTGCTGCGGCACGTGCGCGTGGCGGGCGACTTCTTCCTGGAACCGGACGAGGCGCTGGACGCCGTGAACCGGGCGCTGGAGGGTGCCCCCGAGGACACCGACGCGGCGGGCCTGGCCGCCCGGATCGACGCGGCGCTGCCCGAGGGCACCGTGATGTACGGGCTGACGTCCGAGGGCGTCGGGATCGCGGTGCGCCGCGCGCTGGCGCACGCCACCGACTGGACGGACTACGACTGGCAGCTCGTCCACGACGGCCCGCAGTCCCCCGCGCTGCACATGGCACTGGACGAGGTGCTGACGGCGGAGGTCGCGGCGGGCCGGCGTCCGCCGACGCTGCGCGTGTGGGAGTGGGCCTCCCCCGCGGTGATCATCGGCAGTTTCCAGTCGCTGCGCAACGAGGTGAACCCCGAGGGGGCAGCGCGGCACGGCGTCGAGGTGGTGCGCCGGATCTCCGGCGGCGGCGCGATGTTCGTCGAGCCGGGCAACACGATCACGTACTCGCTGTCCGTGCCGGAGGCGCTGGTGCAGGGGCTGTCGTTCCAGGACAGCTACGCCTACCTGGACGACTGGGTGCTCGGCGCCCTCGGCGACATGGGCATCCGGGCCTGGTACCAGCCGCTGAACGACATCGCCACCGACCAGGGCAAGATCGCGGGCGCTGCGCAGAAGCGGATGGTGGGACCGGGCGGAGGGCCCGGAGCGGTGCTGCACCACGTGACCATGTCGTACGACATCGACGCCGACAAGATGCTCGAGGTGCTGCGGATCGGGCGGGAGAAGCTGTCCGACAAGGGCATCGGAAGCGCGAGGAAGCGGGTGGACCCGCTGCGCCGGCAGACCGGGCTTGGGCGCGAGGCCGTCATCGCGCGGATGGTGGAGTCCTTCCGTGCCCGGTACGGGCTGACGGCCGGCAAGGCGAGCGACGAGGAACTGGCCCGCGCTCGGGAGCTGGCGCGGACGAAGTTCGGTTCGGCCCGGTGGACGGCACGCGTGCCGTAGCGCCCAGCGTCCACGTACACCGTCAGCGGGCCCCGACTCCTCGGCGAGGGCGACGAGTTGCCCGGTACGAGCTGCAAGGGGCGTCCCCGGTCCCCCCGGCCGCCGCAGGCGGCATAAGCGGCAAACAGTACGTCAGGAGGGCGCGTCCGTGACCACGCGGGCACGGAGCGGAGTGCGGCTTCCGCCACACGGGGACTCGTGTGACACTGAGGTCCCGTCCGCAGTGTGGAGTCGCTCCGCACCCGCGTCCGTCCCCACACGAGAAGTGCGCCGTGCGTGAACTTCCTCTTCCCCTCGCGCTCACCGCGCGTCTGAGTCCGGTCGTCGTGCTCGCCTGCGCGGGCTGGGCGTTGACGTCCGGTCCGTTCGCCGCCTCCCCGGCCGCCGCCGGTCCCGAGACCGCGCAGCAGGAGGACCGCGGCACCGGCGAAGGGGCGTCCTCCGAGCCGTCCGCGCCGTCGTCGACCGCGGCGACCAAGACGTACGCGTCCGCCCCGGTGCCGTGCACCAGCATCACCGAGAAGACGATCACGTCCCTGGTGCCGGGTGCCAAGGCGTCGGGCAAGGAGATCCCGTCGACGGACACCAAGGTGCGCCGGACCTGTTCGTGGAACGCGCTCAAGGGCTACGACTACCGCTGGCTCGACGTGTCCTTCGAGATCATGGCGACGGACGAGGCGGCGCAGAAGTCGTACGAGCAGCGGACCACCGACAAGAGCGGCGGCGGAGCGGTGCCCGGCCTCGGGGACAGCGCCTACTCGGTGGTGAACCTCACCACCGAGAGCAAGCAGGACACCCGCGAGGGCGTGGTGCTGGCCCGCTCCGCCAACGCGATCGTGGCCGTCACGTACAACGGCAGCGACTTCGAAACGAAGAAGGCGCCGAGCACGGACGAGATCAACAAGGGCGCCATCAAGGCGGCCAAGGAGGCGATGGCCGCGCTGGAGAACGGTCGCACGGGCTGACCGTTCTCCAGCGCGGTGACGTGCCTCGGACGAGGACGTGCGTCAGACAGTGACGCGCGTGAGACGGTGAGCGCGTCAGGCCGTGACCCGCTGCCGGGTGCGTGTCGCCATCAGCAGCAGGTACAGGACCAGCGAGGTGCCCAGGCCCACCGCCCAGCCGTAGTCGGCGAGGGACCTCAGCGCCGGGATGGGCCGGCCGTCGATCAGCGGGTGGAAGTCCGCGCCGCCGACGGCCAGCACGCCGCCCACCGCGAAGGCCACGACCGCCCGCCAGTTCCAGCCGCCCTCGTACCAGTACCGTCCGCCGCCCGGTCGGTACAGGTCGGCCAGGTCCAGCCGGGAGCGCCTGAGGACCCAGTAGTCGGCGATGAGGATGCCGGCCACCGTGCCGAGCAGGCCGCCGACCAGGCCGAGCCAGGTGAAGATGTAGCCCTGCGGGTCGGCGTACAGCTTCCACGGGCACATCACCACGGCGAGTACGGCGGTGATGAGCGCGCCGGTGCGGAAACTGACCTTGCGCGGCGCGATGTTGGAGAAGTCGAAGGCCGGGGAGACCATGTTGGCCGCGATGTTGACCGACAGGGTCGCCACCAGCACGGTCACCAGCGCGTACACCAGGCCCACCACGTTGTCGGTCTTGGCCGCCAACTGCACCGGGTCCCACACCGGCTCGCCGTACACGGCCTGGGATCCCGAGGTGACCAGCACGGACAGGAACGCGAACAGGGTCATGGTCGTGGGCAGTCCGAGCGCCTGGCCCCGGGTCTGCGCCTTCTGGCTCCTGCCGTACCGGGTGAAGTCAGGGATGTTCAGCGACAGGGTGGACCAGAAGCCGATCATGCCCATCAGGGAGGGCGCGAACAGCTTCCAGAAGCCCGATCCCCAGCCCAGTTTCGACGGCTGGTCGAAGAGCGGGCCGAATCCGCCGGCCTTGCTGCTCATCCACCACAGCATCACGAAGGCGCCGACGAGCACGAACGGCGCCGCCCAGTTCTCGAACCGGCGGATGGTCTCCATGCCCCGGTAGATGACGGCGACCTGGATCGCCCAGAAAATGGCGAACGACAGCCACATCGTCCAGGCGTGGCCGCCCACCTTCGCGGCGTCCGTCCAGCCGCTCCCGATCAGCTTCCCGGCGAGGAAGTAGATCGCCTCGCCGCCGATCCAGGTCTGGATGCCGAACCAGCCGCACGCCACCAACGCCCGTACGACGGCGGGCAGGTTGGCGCCGCGCACCCCGAAGGAGGCGCGGGCGAAGACCGGGAAGGGGATGCCGTACTTGGGTCCCGCGTGCCCGGTGAGCAGCATGGGGACGAGCACGATCAGGTTGGCCAGGGCGATGGTGAACACCGCCTGCTTCCAGTCCATGCCGACGGCGATCAGACCGGAGGCCAGGGTCCAGGAGGCCGTGTTGTGGGCCATGCCGACCCACAGCGCGGAGAAGTTGTACGTGGTCCAGGTGCGCTGGGCGACCGGGACGGGCAGCAGGTCGGCGTTGGCGTAGGGGCCGCTGGGCGGCGGGGTGCCGGGGGCGATCTCCACGCGCCCGTCGGGGAGGGTGACCTGCGCGGACGGCGGTATGGCCGGAGGAGCGGTGTCGGTCATGGGCAGCCCAATCGAGGAGACGGGTCGAAACGGGGCGGTGCGGGCGCCCGGCCCCTCCCCGGGGAGGTGGGGAGGGGGGACAGAGGGGGGATGGGAACAGCGCTCGGGGACTCAGGAGTTGACGGCCGGGATGATCTGCTGCCCGTACGCGTCGATCACGGCTTCCTGCGCGTCGTGCATGTCGTACACGGCGAACTGGTCCACGCCCAGCTCGCGCAGCGCGTTCAGCTTCTCGATGTGCTTCTCGACCGGTCCGACCACGCAGAACCGGTCGACGATCTCGTCGGGCACGAACTGCGTGTCCGGGTTGCCGCTGCGCCCGTGGTGGGCGTAGTCGTAGCCCTGGCGGGCCTTGATGTAGTCGGTGAGTTCGTCGGGTACGGCGGCGGAGTGCTCGCCGTAGCGGGCGACCAGGTCGGCGACGTGGTTGCCGACCATGCCGCCGAACCACCGGCACTGGTCGCGGGCGTGGGCGAGGGCCTCGGGCGAGTCGTCGGCGGTGACGTAGGCGGGGGCGGCGACGCAGATCCTCACCTCGGAGGGGTCGCGCCCGGCCGCGGCCGCCGCGTCCTTCACCGCCTTCACCATGTACTCGGTCAGGTAGAGGTCGGCGAGCTGGAGGATGAACCCGTCGGCCTCCTCACCGGTCATCTTCAGCGCCTTGGGCCCGTACGCGGCCATCCACACGGGCAGTTCGGCTCCGGGCCTGACCCACGGGAACCGGATCACCGTGCCGCCGAGGTCGGCCTCCTCCCCCCTGCCCAGCGCCCGGATGACCTTCATCGCCTCGCTGATCCGGGCCAGGGTGTTGGGCTTGCGGCCGGCCACCCGCATCGCGGAGTCGCCGCGGCCGATCCCGCAGACCGTGCGGTTGCCGAACATGTCGTTGAGGGTGGCGAAGGTGGAGGCGGTGACCTCCCAGGTGCGGGTGCCGGGGTTGGTGACCATGGGGCCGACGGTCAGCTTCTCGGTGTTCGCGAGGATCTGACTGTAGATCACGAACGGCTCCTGCCAGAGCACGGCGGAGTCGAAGGTCCAGCCGTAGCGGAAGCCGTTGCGCTCGGCGCGCTTCATCAGGCTGACCACGCGCGAGGCCGGCGGGTCGGTCTGGAGGACGAGTCCGAAGTCCATGGGCGGCACTCCTAGTCGAGGTACTGGCAGGTGGAGCGCGGGGTGTAGACGCCGTGCCCGGCGCGTCCGGTGTACTCCCGCTCGGTGATGACGGGCTCGCCGCGGGAGAGCACGGTCTCCACCCGGCCGGTGATCCGCCTGCCCTCGTACGCCGAGTAGTCCACGTTCATGTGATGGGTCTCGGCGGACAGGACCTGCTCGGCGTGCGGGTCGTAGACGACGACGTCCGCGTCGGCGCCCGGCGCGATGGTGCCCTTCTTCGGGTACATGCCGAACATGCGGGCCGGGGTGGCGCAGGCGATCTCGATCCAGCGGCGGCGCGAGATGTGCCCGTCGACGACGGCCTGGTGGAGCAGGTCCATCCGGTTCTCCACGCCCGGCATCCCGTTGGGGATCTTCGAGAAGTCGCCGCGGCCGAGTTCCTTCTGGCCGGTGAAGCAGAAGGGGCAGTGGTCGGTGGAGACCACCTGGAGGTCGTTGGTGCGCAGACCCTTCCACAGGGCCGCCTGGTGCTCCCGGGGGCGAAGGGGCGTGGAGCACACGTACTTGGCGCCCTCGAAGTCGGGCTCGGCGAGGTTGTCGGTGGACAGGAACAGGTACTGCGGACAGGTCTCGCCGAACACGCTGAGCCCGTCGTCGCGTGCCCTGGCCAGTTCGGCGACCGCCTCCTGCGCCGAGACGTGCACGATGTACAGCGGCGCGCCCGCGACCTGGGCGAGCCGGATGGCCCGGTGGGTGGCCTCGGCCTCCAGCAGTGCCTTGCGGACCTCCCCGTGGTAGCGCGGGTCGGTCTCGCCGCGGGCCAGCGCCTGTTCGACCAGGACGTCGATGGCGATGCCGTTCTCGGCGTGCATCATGATCAGCCCGCCGTTGTCGGCGGCCCGCTGCATGGCGCGCAGGATCTGCCCGTCGTCGCTGTAGAAGACCCCCGGGTAGGCCATGAACTGCTTGAAGGAGGTGACCCCCTCCTCGACCAGCAGGTCCATCTCCTTCAGCGTCTCCTGGTTCACGTCGGAGACGATCATGTGGAAGCCGTAGTCGATGGCGCAGTTGCCCTCGGCCTTGGCGTGCCAGGCGTCCAGGCCCTCGCGCAGGGCTCCGCCGACGCTCTGGATGGCGAAGTCCACGATCGTGGTCGTGCCGCCCCAGGCGGCGGCCCGGGTGCCGGTCTCGAAGGTGTCCGAGGCGTAGGTGCCGCCGAACGGCATCTCCATGTGGGTGTGGCCGTCGACCCCGCCCGGGATGACGTACTTGCCGGTGGCGTCGATGGTCTTCCCCCACCCTCCGGGCGGGGGTGCCCCCATCTCGCTTCGCTCGGCGGTGAACGCCTCGGCGGCCGGGGTGCCGGAGGCGGCGAGGGCGGCGATGCGGCCGTCCTCGATCAGGACGTCGGCGTGGATCTCGTCGGCGGCGGTGATGACGAGGCCGCCGCGGATGACGGTGCGGCTCATGCTCCCTCTCCTTCCGGTCGGGTGTGCACGGGGGGCGCGGGTCCCCGGTCAGGGCGCGGTCAGCGGCGTGTACGTGCCCGGGGCGCGGTCGCGGTAGAACTGCCAGCGGTCGCGGACCTCGCGCAGCTTGGCCAGGTCCAGATCGCGCACGACGAGTTCGGTGTCCTTGTCGCTCGCCGGTTCGCCGACGAACTGCGCCTCCGGGTCCACGAAGTACGAGGTGCCGTAGAAGTCGTCGTCGCCGTACTCCTCGACGCCCACCCGGTTGATCGCGCCGACGAAGTACTCGTTGGCGACGGCCGCCGCGGGCTGCTCCAGCTGCCACAGGTAGCCGGACAGGCCGCGCGAGGTGGCCGACGGGTTGAAGACGATCTCGGCGCCGGCCAGTCCGAGGGCCCGCCAGCCCTCCGGGAAGTGCCGGTCGTAGCAGATGTAGACGCCGATCCTGCCCGCCTTGGTGTCGAAGATCGGCCAGCCGCCGTTGCCGGGCCGGAAGTAGAACTTCTCCCAGAAGCCCTTGACCTGCGGGATGTGGGTCTTGCGGTACTTGCCGAGGTAGGAGCCGTCCGCGTCGATCACGGCAGCGGTGTTGTAGAGGACGCCGGGCTGCTCCTCCTCGTACATCGGCAGTACCAGGACGATGCCGAGTTCCTTCGCCAGCGCCTGGAAGCGCCGGACGATCGGACCCTCGGGGATCTGCTCGGCGTACTCGTAGAACGCGGGGTCCTGGACCTGGCAGAAGTACGGTCCGTAGAACAGTTCCTGGAAGCACAGCACCTGGGCGCCCTGCGCGGCCGCGTCGCGGGCCGCCTGCTCGTGGACCTGGATCATGGATTCCTTGTCGCCGGTCCACGCGGTCTGGAAGAGGGCGGCACGGATCACCTTGCTCATCGGGACCTCCACTCGCTGGATGGTGCGGGGAGCGTAGAAAGCCGGCGGCTCCGCTTCGAGGTGCACCGTGTCACGTCTGCGGGGGCGGGACGTGCCACCGTGTCACTCCGGGTCCGTCCCATGTCTCACCGCCGTTCTCCCGGCTGTTCTTCCGGCTCACTCCTGTTGCGCGTCGTGCGCGAGGAGCGCGATGTGGACCGAGACGGCCTGTTCGAAGTCGTCGAGGTCCACCCCGAGGCACGCCTGTATGGACTCCAGGCGGCGGTAGAGCGCGGGCCGGGAGACGTGGTGGAGCTGGGCGGTGCGGGACTTGTTGCGGCCGGTGGCGAGGTAGGTGCGCAGTACGGGCAGCAGGTCGTCGTCGGCCCGCCGCAGCAGGCCGTCCAGTTCCCGCTCGGCGAAGGACTGCACGTGCGGGTCGTCGCGCAGCAGCCGGACGAGGCCGCGCAGGTGCACGTCCCTCAGGCGTACGACGGCCGGGAGGTCGAGGGCGGCGGCGGAGTCGGCCACGGCCTGTGCGACGTGCCGGGCCTCGCGCAGCCCGGCGGGCACGTCGTCCCAGACGGTGCGGGCGTCCGCGGCGGCGACGACCGCGCGGTCCGCGCCGGACCCGTCGCGCAGCCGGGTCGCGAAGTGCTCGGTGAGGGCGTCGGCGTCCTGGTCGCGGGCGAGGCTGAGCAGCACGGCGGTGGCGCCCTCGGTGAGCTCGGCGACCAGGCCGGGAAGGCCGAGCAGGCGCAGCAGCCGGTCGAGTGCGGCCACCTTGCCGTCCGGTACGACCAGCGGGACGAAGGTGCGCCGGTTGACCGGCAGCCCGGCGGCCCGCGCCCGGGGCAGCAGCTGCCGGGCGGGTACGGCTCCGCCGACGAGGTCCGTGAGCAGGCCCTGCGCGGACTGCTCCTCCCAGGAGCATCCGGCGCTGCCGCCGAGCATGCGGTGCAGGACGAGGGCCTCGGCGGCGCGGTCGGCCAGCAGCCGTCCGGTGGCGCCGTCGCCGCGGTGGCCGCACAGCACGATCCGTCCCCACCGCTCCCCGCGCCCGCCCAGTTCGGCCCGGATCCAGCCGTCGCCCTGGGCGGCGCCGGCCTGCCGGGAGATGCGTTCCCAGTCCCGCAGCACGTCGTCGACCGCCGACCGCTCCCCCGCCGTGGCCAGGACGCGGTGGGCGAGGTTGGTGACGACGACGGGGCAGGCGCTGTGCTGGGCGATCTCGTCGAGCAGCGCCTGGAGCGGGGCGCCCGCCGTGATCAGCGCGGTGAGGGCGGTGCGTACGGCCTCCGACAGGCTGACGGAGGCGAACTTGCGCCGCACCAGCCGGGACTGGACCTCCTCGGTCAGCTCGGCGAAGGGGAACGGGCGGTGCAGGACGACCAGGGGCAGCTGGCACCGCTCGGCGGCCCGGCGCATCACCTCCGGCGGCGTGGGGAAGGCCCGGCCCAGGCCCAGGACGACGGCCGCGGCCTCCGCGCGGTGCAGGGAGCGGATGTACTCGGCCTGTTTCGCCTCGTCACCGGCGAGCAGCACGCCGGTGGTGAGGACCATCTCGCCGCCGCTGAGCATCACGCCGACGTCGGCGGCCTCGGCGACGTGCACCCAGCGCACGGGCCGGTCGAGGTGGGCGGTGGCAGACCCCACCCCCAGCTCCCCCCAAAACCACCGCTCCCGGGTGAGGGAT
>NZ_JBQRUW010000018.1:0-94689 GCF_052663305.1 Streptomyces cyslabdanicus | reverse complement strand
CTTGGGCGAGGGGAACCCAGCGCATGGCCCGGTGGGGGTGGCTGTCGCCGCCCACCACCTCGGGCTCCCCCGCGAGCACCCGCTCCAGGGTGAGGACCTGGCGCACCGACAGAGCGGGTTCCGGCGCATTCCAGGAGGTCGGGGGTGTGTCCGAGGCGGTGGTCATGGCGACGTTCCCCTCTGCGTGCGGTTCGGTTCACCTCCAGGGCGTCAGCGCCGCGGCGCTGGTAGGTGGCGCCTGGTGCTGGTGCCGCGGCGCTAGTAGGCGGCGTGCAGTGCGCCCTCCAGGATCGCGGCGCCCTCCTCGGCCTCCGCGACGGTCAGGGACAGCGGTGGGGCGATGCGCAGGGCGCTGGTGTTGTGCCCGCCGCCCTTGCCGATGAGCAGGCCGCCCTGCCGGGCCGCTTCCAGCACCGCGGTGGCCGCCCGCGGATCGGCCTCGTCCGTCCCCGGCCGGGTCAGCTCGACGCCGATCATCAGCCCGCGGCCGCGGACCTCGCGGACGCCGGGCAGTTGGGCGGTGGCGGCCCGCAGCCGCTCGATGAGCAGTCCGCCGACGCGCCGGGCGTTGCCCTGGAGGTCGTGTTCCAGGAGGTAGTTGAGGTTGGCCAGGCCCGCGGCCATGGTGAGCTGGGTGCCGCCGAAGGTGGAGATGCTGTTGGCGTCCAGGCAGTTCATGATCTCGGCGCGGGCGACGACCCCGCCGATGGACGTGCCGTTGCCGATGCCCTTGGCGAAGGTGACGATGTCGGGCGGTCCGCTGCTTTCGTGCGCCTGCCAGCCCCAGAAGTGGTCGCCGGTCCGGCCCCAGCCGGTCTGCACCTCGTCGGAGATCCACAGGATGCCGTGCTCCTGGAGCACGTCCCGGAAGGCGGCGTACAGGCCGTCGGGCGGGGAGGTGAAGCCGCCGACGCCCTGGACGGGTTCGGCGATCAGCGCGGCGGGCGGGCGGGTGTGGCCGAGGAGGTCCTTGAGGTCCTCGACGCAGGCGGCGACGAACTCGGCGTCGTTCAGGTGGGCGAAGGGCCCGCGGGTGCGTACGCCGCCGTGGACGTACAGCGTCTGGAGCGGGGACAGGGAGGTCGGGGACCAGCCGCGGTTGCCGGTGATGCCGACGGCGCTGAAGGAGCGGCCGTGGTAGCTGTTGCGCATGGCGAGGACGGTGTTGGCGCGCCGGTACGTCGTCGCCAGCAGCAGGGCGGTGTCGTTGGCCTCGGTGCCGGAGGTGGTGAAGAACACCCGGGCGTCCGGGATTCCGCTCAACTGGGCGACGCGTTCGGCGAGTTCGACCATCGGTCGGTTGAGGTAGAGCGTGGAGGAGTGGATGATCCGCCCGGCCTGCTCGCTCACCGCCTTGGTGACCTCGGGCAGCGCGTGGGCGGTCATCGTGGTGAGGATTCCGCCGAAGAAGTCGAGGTAGCGCCGGCCGTCGGCGTCCCAGACGTGGCGGCCCTCGCCGTGGGTGATCTCGATCGGGTCCTCGTAGTAGAGCGCCAGCCAGTCGGGTGTGACGGCCCGGTGACGGTCGTACAGGTCGCTCACGGCTGCACCAGCCCTTCGTAGGCGTCGGGGCGGCGGTCGCGGTAGAAGGCCCACTGCTGCCGCACCTCTTCGATGAGGTCGAAGTCGAGGTCGCGGACGAGGAGTTCCTCCTTCGAGTCGCCGGCGACGTCTCCGACGAACTGTCCGCGCGGGTCGACGAAGTAGCTCGTTCCGTAGAAGTCGTTGTCGCCGTACTCCTCCCGGCCGACGCGGTTGATCGCGGCGACGAAGTACTCGTTGGCGACGGCGGCGGCCGGCTGTTCCAGCTGCCACAGGTGGGCGGACAGGCCGCGGTGGGTGGCGGACGGGTTGTAGACGAGCTGGGCGCCGTTCAGACCGAGCTGCCGCCAGCCCTCCGGGAAGTGGCGGTCGTAGCAAATGTAGACGCCGACCTTGCCGACGGCGGTGTCGAAGACGGGCCAGCCGAGGTTGCCGGGTTTGAAGTAGTACTTCTCCCAGAAGCCCTTGACCTGCGGGATGTGGTGCTTGCGGTACTTGCCGAGGTAGCTGCCGTCGGCGTCGATCACGGCGGCGGTGTTGTAGTAGAAGCCGGACTGCTCGACCTCGAACACCGGGACGACGATCACCATGCCGCTCTCGCGGGCGAGTTCCCGCATGCGCCGCACGGTGGGACCGTCCGGCACCGGCTCGGCCCAGCGGTAGTGCTCCGGCTCCTGGACCTGGCAGAAGTACGGTGCGTTGAAGACTTCCTGGAACCCGATGATCCGGGCCCCCTGACGGGCCGCCTCGCGGGCGTGCTCCTCGTGTTTGGCGACCATGGACTCGGTGTCGCCGGTCCAGGTGGCCTGGACCAGGGCCGCACGGACGACGTTGGCCATGAGCTGCTCCTTCGACGTACGTCAGAGCCTCTACGCCCGTAGAACAGGCCTAGAGGCACGAACGTAAGCCTCTTCTCCTGGCTTGCCAAGACCATTGTCGTCAACCCGCGAAGTCGATCGTGTTTCGCACTCCGGTGGGTGAGCGCGGCTACGGGTGGGAGGGACGTCGTGGCGAGGCCGGGACCGGGGCCCTCACCCTGGTCAGCAGCTCGCGGGGAGCGGGGTCGGCCTGGAGCCCGGGGAGCGGCAGCAGCCACAGGCGGTCGTCGAGGACGTCGGAGAGCGTGTGGAGCCCGAAGAAGGCGGCGACCAGAGTGGGAGCGTCCCGGCCGGGTTCCGCCCCGGGGGGGGCCGGCCCAACCGCCGTCAAACGGCAGCAGCACAAACCCCGGCCGGGGCGCGCGGGCACCACCACACCCCAGTCGGCGCGGGTGGCGCTGCCCGGCCGACGTGGACGGCGCCGTCGCTCCTCATACCTCGGCCAGTGCGCTCCGTTCGGCCAGTTCCTCCATGGACAGGCCGAGCACCCGGGCCAGCGCGGCGATCGTGAAGAAGGCCGGGGTCGGAGCCCGGCCGGTCTCGATCTTGCGCAGTGTCTCGGCCGAGATGCCCGCGCTCGCCGCGACCTGCGCCATGCTGCGGTCGCCGCGCGCCGCGCGCAGCAGGCGGCCGAGCCGCTCGCCGCGCTCGCGTTCCTCGGGAGTCAGGGGGGTGCGGACCATACGGGCATCCTACCGCGATTCAAATACCGGTATAGTAATTGGCATGGTGGAACTGAAGACGAACACGTCGATCGACGAGATGTACGAGGCCGGCCAGGTCGTGGCGCGGGCCCTGACCACCGCGCGCAAGGCCGCCGGCGTGGGCGTGTCCCTGCTGGAACTGGACGAGGTGGCCCACGACGTCCTGCGGGAGGCGGGCGCGGGCTCGCCGTTCCTCGGCTATCGGCCCTCCTTCGCCCCGACCCCGTTCCCCGCCGTGCTCTGCACCTCGGTGAACAACGCGATCGTGCACGGGATCCCCACCCGCTACCGGCTGCGCGACGGCGACCTCCTCTCCCTGGACTTCGGCGCGACGCTCGGCGGCTGGGCCGGCGACTCGGCGATCAGCTTCGTCGTGGGCCGGCCGCGCCCCGCGGACCTGCGGCTGATCGAGACCGCCGAGCGGGCGCTGGCCGCGGGCATCGAGGCGGCCGTGGTCGGCAACCGCATCGGCGACATCGCCCACGCCATCGGCTCGGTGTGCCGCGCGGCGGGCTACGGCATCCCGGACGGGTTCGGCGGCCACGGCATCGGCCGCCACATGCACGAGGACCCCGGCGTCCCGAACGAGGGCCGGCCGGGCCGGGGCCTGCCCCTGCGTCACGGCATGGTCCTCGCCATCGAGCCCATGCTGATCGCCGGCGGCACGGACGGCTACCACGCGGCTCCGGACGGCTGGACCCTGCGTACCGACGACGGCTCCCGGGCGGCCCACGTCGAGCACACGGTGGCGATCATGGAAACGGGCCCGCGCGTGCTCACGCACCGGTAGGCCGCCCGCCTCAGGGGAACGGGGCCGTACCGATGTCCGGGTCCGCCGCGTGGGCGCGACGGCCGCACCGCCCGCGACGAGCGCACCAGCCGCGACGGCGGCATCGCCCGCGGTGGCCGCATCGACCGTGCCGGCCGCCTGACCCTCGGCCGCAGGAGCACCACCGACCCCGGGCCCACCGGCGCTCTGGACGTGCCGCAACCAACGGAGCGTGCCATCGTGGCATGAAACGACCCCCACCCGGTTACCCGGCGGGAGCCACTGTCAGCGACGGAACGGACAGCGATGACCAGCGGCTTCAACGGCCCGGAGGGCGACGGCGACCGCGACCGCGACCCCTTCGGTGAACTCTTCGCCCGCTTCTTCGGCGGACCCCACCCCGGCCCCCGGCACGTGGACATCGGCCGGCTGCTGAGCCAGCCCGCCCGGGAGCTGGTGCGGGGCGCGGCGCAGTACGCCGCGGAGCACGGCAGCCGGGATCTGGACACCGAGCACCTGCTGCGGGCCGCGCTCGCCGCCGAGCCCACCCGCAGTCTGCTCAGCCGCTCCGGTGCGGACCCCGACTCGCTCGCGACGCAGATCGACGAGCGGGCCGGCCCCGTGCAGCACCCGCCGGGCGAGGCGCCGCCGCCGACCTCCCTGTCGCTCACCCCCGCCGTCAAACGCGCCTTCCTCGACGCCCACGACATGGCGCGGGCCAGCGGCGCCGGCTACATCGGCCCGGAGCATGTGCTCAGCGCCCTCGCCGCGAACCCCGACTCGGCGGCCGGGCACATCCTGAACGCGGCCCGCTTCGCCTCGTCCGGCGTACCGCCGGAGACCCCGGAAACCCCCGCGCCGTCCGGGGCGGAGCGGCAGCGGTCCACCTCGACACCGACCCTCGACAGGTACGGGCGCGATCTGACCGAACTGGCCCGGCAGGGGCGCATCGACCCGGTGATCGGGCGGGAGCAGGAGATCGAGCAGACCATCGAGGTGCTCTCCCGGCGGGGCAAGAACAACCCGGTGCTCATCGGTGACGCGGGCGTCGGCAAGACCGCCATCGTGGAGGGGCTGGCGCAGCGGATCGCCGACGGGGACGTGCCCGACATCCTGATCGGCCGCCGGGTGGTGGCCCTGGACCTGACGGGCGTCGTCGCGGGCACCCGGTACCGGGGCGACTTCGAGGAGCGGCTGAACAACATCGTCACCGAGATCCGCACCAACTCCAACCGGCTGATCGTCTTCATCGACGAGCTGCACACCGTCGTCGGCGCCGGCGCGGGCGGCGAGGGCGGTGCGATGGACGCGGGCAACATCCTCAAGCCCGCCCTCTCCCGCGGCGAGCTGCACATCGTGGGCGCGACAACGCTGGAGGAGTTCCGGCGGATCGAGAAGGACGCGGCGCTGGCCCGCCGGTTCCAGCCGATCCTGGTGCCCGAGCCGTCCGTCGGGGACGCGCTGGAGATCCTGCGCGGGCTGCGCGACCGCTACGAGGCCCACCACCAGGTGCGCTACACCGACGCGGCATTGGTGGCCGCCGTGGAGCTGTCCGACCGCTATCTGACGGAGCGCCGTCTGCCGGACAAGGCGATCGACCTGATCGACCAGGCCGGTGCCCGGGTGAAGCTGCGGGCGCGCACCAAGGGCACCGACGTACGGGCCATGGAGCGCGAGGTCGAGCAGCTCACCCTGGACAAGGACCAGGCGGTCGCGGACGAACAGTACGAGCAGGCCACGCAGTTGCGGGACCGGATCACCGAGCTGAAGCAGCGGATCGGCCAGGCCACCGGCGGCGGCGAGGCCGACGAGGGGCAGCACCTGGAGGTCACCGCGGAGGCCATCGCCGAGGTGGTGTCGCGGCAGACCGGCATCCCCGTCAGCAGCCTCACCCAGGAGGAGAAGGAGCGCCTGCTCGGCCTGGAGCTGCATCTGCACCGGCGGGTCGTCGGCCAGGAGGAGGCCGTGAGCGCGGTCGCCGAGGCGGTGCTGCGCTCCCGCGCCGGTCTTGCCAGCCCGGACCGGCCGATCGGCAGCTTCCTGTTCCTCGGCCCGACCGGCGTCGGCAAGACGGAGCTGGCCCGGGCACTGGCCGAGGTCCTGTTCTCCAGCGAGGACCGCATGGTCCGCCTGGACATGAGCGAGTACCAGGAGCGGCACACCGTCAGCCGGCTGGTGGGCGCCCCGCCCGGGTACGTCGGTCACGAGGAGGCCGGGCAGCTCACCGAGGTGGTGCGCCGGCATCCTTACTCGCTGCTGCTGCTCGACGAGGTGGAGAAGGCGCACCCGGACGTCTTCAACATCCTGCTCCAGGTGCTCGACGACGGGCGGCTCACCGACTCCCAGGGCCGTACGGTGGACTTCACCCACACCGTCATCGTGATGACCAGCAACCTCGGTTCGGAGGCGATCACCCGGCGCGGCGCGGGCATCGGGTTCGGCGCGGGCGACGCGGAGGCGGACGAGGAGGCGCGGCGCGAGCAGATCCTGCGGCCGCTGCGCGAGCACTTCCGGCCCGAGTTCCTCAACCGGATCGACGAGATCGTCGTCTTCCGCCAGCTGACCGCCCAGCAGTTGCGGCAGATCACCGATCTGCTGCTGGAGAAGACGCGCCGGCTGCTGCACGCGCAGGGCGTCACGGTCGAGTTCACCGAGGCGGCGGTCGACTGGCTCGCCCGGCGGGGCCACCAGCCCGAGTACGGCGCCCGTCCGCTGCGCCGCACCATCCAGCGCGAGGTCGAGAACCAGCTCTCCCGGCTGCTCCTGGCCGGCAGGATCCGCGAGGGCGGCCGGGTCACGGTGGACGCGAAGGACGACCAGCTCACCTTCGACACCTGGAACAAGGAGACGGAGCCTTCGTCCACGGAGTGAACCGGGTGAGCCGTGAGCCGGGTGAACGGCCGGGGCCCGCCGTCCCTTCCGGGAGGCGGGCCCCGCCGTGTCACCGTGCACGGCGGTTCACGGTGAGGGATTCACCACCATCGCCGAGCCGCCGCCCCGGCGCACCTTCTCCGCGGCGGCCAGCCATCGGCCGTCCGGCAGGCTCTGGATGCCCGTGGCTGCGCCGATCTCGGGGTTGAGCGTGAAGGAATGGCCGATCGCCTCCAGCTGCTTCTTCACCACGCTGTCGTAGAGGGCGGGTTCGAGTTCCGTCTGTGCGGCGTTGCGCTGGCTGGCGCGCGGCGCGGCGATCGCGTCGACCAGGGACAGGTGCCGGTCGAGGAACCCGGTCAGGGTCTGGAGCACGGTGGTGATGATGGTCGCGCCGCCCGGCGAACCGAGCGCCACCACCGGCCGGTCGAGCCGGTCCAGCACGATCGTCGGCGAGATCGACGAGCGCGGCCGCTTGCCCGGACCGGGCAGGTTCGGGTCGTGCACGGCCGGGTTGGCCGGGGCGAAGGAGAAGTCCGTCAGCTCGTTGTTGAGCAGGAAGCCCCGGCCGGGCACGGTGATGCCGCTGCCGCCGGTCTGCTCGATGGTGAGGGTGTAGGCGACGACGTTGCCCCATCGGTCGGCGACCGTCAGGTGCGTGGTGTTCTCCCCCTCGTACGTCGTCGGCGCGGCCGTACCGCCGCGGGAGCAGGCCTCGGGGTGGCGCGGGTCGCCGGGGGCGAGCGGGCTGGTGAGGACCGCGTCGTCCTTGATCAGGCAGGCGCGGGAGTCGGCGAACTTCTGCGACAGCAGTTGCTTGGTGGGCACGTTCTCGAAGGCGGGGTCGCCGACCCAGCGCCCGCGGTCGGCGAAGGCGATCCGGCTCGCCTCGATGTAGTGGTGCAGGTACTGGACCTCGCTCGCCGTCGAAAGGTCCGTGCGCTGAAGGATGTTGAGCGCCTCGCCGACGGTCGTGCCACCGGAGGACGAGGGCGCGATGGAGTACACGCGCAGGCCCCGGTACGAGGTCTGCGTGGGCGCCTGGAGCTTGGCGCGGTAGGCCGCGAGGTCCTTGGTGGACAGCTTGCCCGGACGGGCGTTCCAGCCCGACTTCGGGTCGACGGGCGGGTGGTTGACGGTCTTGACGATGTCCTTGCCGAGGTCACCCTGGTAGATCGCGCCGACGCCCTTGGCCGCCAGCTCCTGATAGGTGCGGGCGAGGTCGGGGTTCTTCAGGGTCGAGCCGACCGCCGGCACCTTCCCGCCGGGCAGGAACAGCTTGGCGGTGTCGGGGAAGTAGCGGAAGCGGGCCTCGTTGTCGGCGGTCTGCGAGCGGAAGGTCTCGTCGACGGTGAAGCCGTCACGGGCCAGCTTCTGGGCCGGCTTCAGGACCGCGCCCAGTCGTTTGGTGCCCCAGTGGTCCAACGCCGTCTGCCAGGTGGCGGGCGTGCCCGGGGTGCCGACGCTCAGGCCGCTGGTGACGGCGTCGGCGAAGGCGAGCGGCTTGCCGTTCTCCACGAAGAGGCTCGAGTCGGCGGTCCGCGGGGCGGTCTCGCGGCCGTCGATGGTGTGCACCGTGCGGGAGCGGGCGTCGTAGTAGACGAAGTAGCCGCCCCCGCCGATGCCGGCGGAGTAGGGCTCGGTGACGCCGAGGGCGGCCGCGGTGGCGACGGCCGCGTCGACGGCGTTGCCGCCCTGCTTCAGCACCTCGATACCGGCGGCGGAGGCGTCCGCGTCGACGCTGGCCACGGCGCCGCCGTAGCCGACCGCCAGGGGAACCTTCTGGACCGGTCTCGGCTTCGCCTCCGGCTGGGCGGTGGGCGGGGCCGCGGCGCCCACCGACACCACGGCGGCCGAGACCGCCAGGACCGCCAGTTTCCGTGCGCCAGGACGACGCATCCGCACCTCCACGTTGGTTGTGGTTCGGTTGCCTGACCGTTGGCGCAGCCTAATTGATTGCCATGCTCCCGTCAGGACAACTGAGCCAGTCGAGTGTCGAACACAGGTGCGCTGACCGGCTACCATGCGCGGCCATGAACGACGACGTGCGCAACATCGTCCTGGGAGTGGCCGCGACAGGGGTCAGTGCCGCGGTCGGCTGGCTGGCCCGCACCTATCTGTGGCGGCGCAGGCTGCGCCGCAAGCGGGCCTTCTTCGGGCTGCCCGAGAACGCCGAGTCGCTGCTGGTGGTCAACCGCGACCCGGCGACGGCCGAATTCGCGGTGCACCGGTTCGACGTGTTCGCCCTGCTCGAACTCGCCGCGCTGATCAAGAGCTGCGGGGCGAACGTCCAGATGGTCACGCAGGACACGGTCCATCAGGGCTTCGGTGAGCGCACCGAGTTCTGCGTCGGAGGTCCCGGGTCCAACCGGCGGATGGCGGCGCACATGGCGGCCCTGCTGCCGGGCGTGCGGGTGAACACCGACCAGAAACGGGGCCCGGACCGGTGTGCCTTCCGGATCGGCACCGAGCACTACCGCATGGACACGGGTGTCACGGAGTACGTGCTGCTGGCCCGTCTCACCGACGGCGAGCGCAGCGGCACCCGGCCGGTGTTCCTGTTCTGCGGCCAGCGCGCGATCGACAACCAGGCCGCGACCCGCTATCTGGCCCGCCATCACGAGCGGCTGCACCGCAAGTACGGCAACGGGTCCTTCGTACTGCTGCTGAAGGTGATCAGCTCCCAGGCCTACGGCCCGGACGTGGTCGAACTCGTGGCGGATGTGACCCGCGCGGCTCGGGCGCCCCTGCCGGAACCCGAAGCCGATCCCGCAACGAGCGACGCCGGAAAGTGACGTGCGGCCGCGAGCCCGGTGGGCCGTTCGGCGCGGATCCGCGTCGAGCACAACCCGCCCGGCGCGCAGCTGACCTTCTTCCCGCCGGCGGACGGCCCGTCATGTCGGTCCGTCCCCCTGCGCGAGCAGTGATCTCCGGCTGCCGCCGGCCGGGTATGGCTCTGTGACCTGCTGCCCCCTACGGTCGAGGGGCCGCCGTGGGGGTGCCTCACCCGGCAGCAGCGTCCCCGTCCCGATGACGGTGGGCCAAAGCGTCACCGCCACAAGGGACGAGCGAAACATCGTAGTCGAGGTCGGGCGTGCCGGGCCCGGCGGTGTGGCGGAACGCCCCCAGGGGGTGTGCGCCCCGCTCGACCCGGCGGTCAGTCCTCCGCGATCTCCGCGTACAGCTGGGAGAGTTCGGGCGCTCCGGCGCCGGCCCAGTCATGGCCGGCGCTCACCACGTCGATCTCGCGTCCGGAGGCCAGCCGGACGACCGGACGGCCGCCCGGCCCGATCTCCCAGCCGGCGCCGGGCACGGTCCGTACGACGACCGTGCCCAGGTACAGCCCGGCGTCGTTGCCGAGCCAGGCCAGGGTCTCCTCGTCGTCCCGCCAGCGCGGCAGCAACTGGTCCAGCGCCTCGAGGGACGCGGCGGAGTCGTCGAGCCTGAGTCCCGCCCCGGATACCTGGGAACGCAACAGCTCGCACTCGGAGAGGAGTTGCGTGAGACCCGCCCGGCCCTCGGCTCCCTCGGACCCCTCGGAGAACGTCACGGCACCGAAGGACGTGTCCTGCCGTTTGCGCCACCTGTCCAGGAAAGGGATGTCCATGCCCCCCAGGGTGGCATTCACACGCCCGGGCGCACCACAGGCGCGCGGGCCCGGCCGGCCCCCCGGGGCCCGTCTCGGCCGGCCCCGGACTCGGACCCCCTAGACGTCGAGGTCCACCACCACCGGGGCGTGGTCGGACGCGCCCTTGCCCTTGCGCTCCTCGCGGTCGACGTACGCGTCGGTGACCGCCTTGGCGAAGGGCTCGTTGGCGTACACCAGGTCGATGCGCATGCCGCGGTTCTTGGGGAAGCAGAGCTGGCGGTAGTCCCAGTACGTGAACGGGTGGTCGTACTTCAGGGGCCGGGGGACCACGTCCGAGAGGCCCACCTCGCGCAGGGCGGTCAGGGCGGCGCGCTCGGCCGGGGTGACGTGGGTGGAGCCCTCGAAGGCGGCGCGGTCGTAGACGTCGTCGTCCGTCGGCGCGACGTTGTAGTCGCCGAGGACGGCGAAGGGGCGGCTGCCACCCGCGTCACCGGCGACGGCCGCCCTGAGGGCCTCGAACCACTGGATCTTGTAGGCGTAGTGGGGGTGGTCCACCTCGCGGCCGTTGGGCACGTACACCGACCAGACGCGGAGCGGGCCGCAGGTCGCGGAGATGGCGCGGGGCTCCTGCACGCCCTCGTAGCCGGGGTCGCCGGGCAGGCCGCGGACCACGTCCTCGAGCCCGACGCGGGAGAGCACCGCCACGCCGTTCCACCGGCCGGTGGCGTGGACCGCCGCCTCGTAGCCCAGTTCGCGCAGGGGGCCGACCGGGAACTGGTCCTCGGCGACCTTGGCCTCCTGGAGGCACAGCACGTCCGTGCCGCTGCTCTCCAGCCAGGCCAGCAGCCTGGGCAGACGGGCGGTGATCGAGTTCACGTTCCAGGTCGCGATGCGCATGCCTCACAACCTACCGGGCGCCACTGACAGCGCCCGCTGCCCGGCTCCGGGGCCCGGCTCAGACCTCCGCCGACGCCCCCGGCGCCAGCCGCAGGTGCTCCGCGCCGCCCAGGACTCCGATCTGGCGGTCGTAGATCGGGCGGGCCAGGTCGGTCAGCAGGGCGTCGTGGATGTCGTAGGCGCGCCGCGGCCCGATCTCGCGGACGTAGTCGATCACCTCGGAGATCTTGTTCCAGGGCGCCATCACCGGCAGCATCAGCGTCCCGACCTGGACACCGGGCACGGTGAGCGCGTCGCCCGGGTGGAAGACGCGGCCGCCGTCGACGAGGTAGCCGACGTTGGTGATGCGCGGGATGTCCGGGTGGATCACCGCGTGCAACTCGCCGTGGACCTGCACGTCGAACCCCGCGGCGGTGAAGGTGTCGCCGTGGCCGACGGTGTGGACACGGCCCGGGAAGGCGGCGGCGAGCTGCTCCGCGACCGACTTCAGGGTCCAGATCTCGGTGCCGGGGCGGGACTCCATGGCGGCCCGCAGACGCCCCTCGTCGAAATGGTCAGCGTGCTCGTGGGTGACCAGGATCGCGTCCGCGCCGGACGCGGCGTCCTGCTCACTGAACCCGCCGGGGTCGATGACGAGCGTCCGCCCGTCCTTCTCCAGGCGTACGCAGGCGTGCGACTTCTTCGTGAGTCTCATGCCCCCAGCCTGGACCACCCGGGCGCCGGGCGCCCGGGTGGTCCCCGGTGGCGCGCCCGCGGGATCACTCCGCGAGGGTCGTCTCCTCGTGTATGACCTGCTGGGCGGTCCGGAAGGCGGCGCCCGCCGCGGGGATACCGCAGTACACCGCGGTCTGGAGCAGCACCTCCTTGATCTCGTCCGGGGTCAGGCCGGTGCGCAGGGCGGCCCGGGTGTGGGCGGCTACGTCCTGGAGATGGCCGCCCGCGACGAGGGCGGTGAGGGCGACGCAGCTGCGGGTGCGCCGGTCGAGGCCGGGCCGGTCCCAGATCTCGCCCCAGGCGTAGCGGGTCAGGAGCTCCTGGAAGTCGGCGGAGAAGTCCTCCGCCTCGGCGAGCGCCTCGTCCACGTGCGCGTCGCCCAGCACCTCGCGGCGGATCTTCAAACCGGTGTCGTAGCGGTCCGGCCCGCCCGGTACCTGGGCCGGTACGGGCGCCGGGGCGATCTCGGCGATGGGCGAGGCCTGCGCGGGCGCGGCGAGCACCGGCCTGACCGGGGGCCCGACGATCGCCATCTGTCCGCTGGTCGAGTCGTAGCCGGGGTGCCAGGCGGTGGAGAAGTGCCGCACCAGCAGATCGGTCACGGCGCCGGGCTGCTCCACCGGCACCAGGTGGGAGGCGCCGGGCACGACGGCCAGGCGGGCGTCGCGGATGCCGGCGACCAGGGTGCGCGCCTCGGCGGGGCCGGTGACCTGGTCGTCGGAGCCCACCAGGACCAGCGTGGGCACGCCGACGTGGCCGAGGTCGGCGCGGGAGTCGAAGACGGCGAGGGCCTCGCAGGCCGCGATGTAGCAGCCGGGGTCGGTGGTCCGCACCATCTGCACGGCCCAGTCGGTGATCGCGGGCTGCGCGGCGGCGAAACCACTGGTGAACCAGCGTTCCGGGGAGGTGCGGGCGATCGGGTCGAGCCCGTTCGTCCGGACGATCACCCCGCGCTGCCGGAACTCGTCGGGGGTGCCGAACCGCGGCGAGGTGGCGATCAGTGCGAGGGAGGCGAGGCGCTCCGGGTGACGCAGCGCCAGCTCGATGCCGATCGCGCCGCCGAGCGCGCAGCCGGCGTAGCCGAAGCGCTGCACGCCCAGTCCGTCCAGGGTGGCCAGCAGACGGGTGACCAGGTCGGAGACCGAGTCGGCGGGGTGCGCGGGCGCTCCCCCGTGTCCCGGCAGGTCGAACCGGAACACACGCCACTGCTTCGTCAGCTCCGGGACCTGCCGGTCCCACATGTGCCATGTGGTGCCCAGTGAGGGGCCAAGGATCAGGACTGGGGCGTCTTCCCGCCCGTCGAAGCGGTATTGCAGGGTGTTCGGTGGTGTCTCACTCACCCGTCAGACCCTCTCATCTCTCACGGGATCCCACATCGCCGGTCCTAACCTAAGGGCTCTTGCCCCTTGAAGTCCCACAGGGTTTACACACTCCTTGCCCAGGTGCTCCGCCTTGCTGCCGGTCGTCTGCTGGGGCTGGAACGAGGCCGGGAGAGGAACATCGTGGTGAAGGTCCTTATCGCCGGGGGAGCCGGCTACATCGGCAGCACTGTTGCCTCGGCCTGCCTGGACGCAGGCATCACCCCCGTGCTCCTCGACACCCTCGTTCGGGGCCGCCGCGGACCCGGCCTCCATGCTCGTCGGCGCCGACGGCCACAAAGACGCGGTGGGCCTCGATGTAATCAGGACCGACCCGGTAACCCGCGACCGCGTACTTACCCTCGTAGGCGCCCGAGCCACGCACGAGCCGCGTGAGCCGTTTGGCATCCCGCGCGACGGCCCTCCGTATCGTGATCGGCTGGCTGATCGGGGAAGTGCGTGAACTCACCGGGAGAGTATTTCGCACCGGGGAGTGCCTTCGTACGGCGGGTCGGCTGCTCGGGCAGGCGTTCCTGCACCGCTCCCGGGAACCGCTCGCCCAGGCCCCGATCGGCCACGTCACTGCCGCCGAACCGGCCGCCCGCAAGCAGCCACTGGACGCCCGAACCGATGCGGAGGAGCTGGAGAACGGCGTGGTCGACGGCTGCTCTCCCTGGGCCTGCCGTGGCGAAGCCGAGCCGGTACAGGAAAATTCCGAGCCAGTCTCGTGAGACGGATCATCCTCGACCTGTTCGCCGGCCCCCGCGGCTGGAGCCACCCCCTCACCGTCCCCGGGGCCCGGGACACCGGCCTGGAGTGGGACAGCTGGGCCTGCAAAACCCGGGCGCGAGCAACTACTGCAGTGCGTGGACCGCGGCTGAGAACACCGAAGGCATCCGGGAGGCCGCCGGCACGATGAGGCGGGCGGTGCCGGGACGGCTGCTCGCGGCCAGCAGGACTCCGGTGAGCAGCCGGTGGCGCCTAGTCAGCCGCACCCAGGCACGCTCGTACTCGTCCGGTCGCCCGGCGGCCAGGCAGCGGACGGCGGCCCCGGCCGTGGCCAGTGCGAGGGCGATGCCCTCGCCGGTGAGGGCATCCAGGTAGCCTGCGGCGTCGCCGACGAGCAGGACACGGCCGGCGGTTCTGCGCCGCACCCGCTGCCGCAGTGGTCCGGCTCCGCGGACCTGTGTCGCGACCGAGCCGCGCAGGGACGCGGTGAGGGTCGGGAAGCCGGCCAAGTGCTCGTCGTAGCCGCGACGGTTGCGGCTGAGGACCGCGACGCCCACCAGGTCGTCGTCGACCGGTGTCACATAGGCCTCGCCGTGCCGGGCCCAGTGGACCTCCACGAAGTCCGTCCACGGCTCGGCGCGGTAGTGCCGGCGAAGTCCGTAACGGCTCTGGGGGCGGCCCGGCAGTTCCAGCCCCAGGCTGCGGCGCACCGGGGAGTGCAGGCCGTCGGCGGCGATCAGCCAACGGGCCGTGGTTCCGGCGGCGGTGACCGTGTCTGCGCTCTGGTGTACCTCGCCGACCTTGCCCGGCAGCATGCGCACGCCGAGGCTGAGCGCGCGCTGGTGCAGTGCGGAGTGCAGTGTCGTACGGCGGATTCCCCGCCCCCTCCGGCCGCGGAAGGACGCTTCGGCGCGGGTGGTGCCGTCCACGTAGCGGATGCCGTGCAGTTCGCGGCCGGTGATCTCGACGCCCAGTGTTCGCAGCGCCGCCACACCGCCGGGCATGACTCCTTCTCCGCACGCCTTGTCCACGGGCACGGTCCGGGGTTCGACGACGACGGCCTCCAGGCCGGCGAGCGCTGCGTGGATGGCCGCGGCCAGTCCGGCGGGTCCGCCGCCGGCCACCAGTACGTCGATCATGCCGACACCGGCGTGGTCGCGGCGGCGAGCGCCCGGTTCTCGCAGCGGATGCGCACGGTGAGCAGGGCGGCGTTGAGTACCGTGAACACGGCCGCGGTAGCCCAGGCGGTGTGTACCAGAGGCAGCGCCACGCCCTCGGCGACGACGGCCACGTAGTTCGGATGCCGCAGCCACCGCCACCGGTAGGGGCCGCTCGTCACCAG
Source organism: Streptomyces cyslabdanicus (assembly GCF_052663305.1). Classification (NCBI taxonomy): domain Bacteria; kingdom Bacillati; phylum Actinomycetota; class Actinomycetes; order Kitasatosporales; family Streptomycetaceae; genus Streptomyces; species Streptomyces cyslabdanicus. Next base: position 79,296 of record NZ_JBQRUW010000018.1, on the reverse strand, counting down.
CGGCAGGCCGGGTACGACGATCACCCGGGTGTTCCAACGGGCTCCCAGGGTGTGGATGCACCACCACCGCAGTGCCTGGGCGCCCGCCAGCACGGCCAGCATCGGCCAGGCCAGGGCGGGTACGAAGGGCCGGCCGGCCAGCCATGCCTCAACCGGGCAGGCGACCAGAAGGCCGGTGTGAAGGGCGACCATTGCCGGATAGTGGCCCTGCCCGGTCAGCGTCGCACCGCGGGCGGTGCTCCATAGTTCGTTGCGGCGGGCGACGACGAGTTCGGCGACGCGCTCGGCGGCAACGACGGCCACCAGCAGTCCGTACCAGATCATGTGTCCTGTGCCCTTCGTCGGTCCGAACTACCAGCGCAGCAGGACGAGCTCGCAGGCGAAGCCGGGTCCCATCGCCAGCAGCACACCCGGGGTGCCCGGCGGCGGGCGGCGCTCGGCCACGGTGTCGCGCAGCACATGGAGCACCGACGACGAGGACAGGTTGCCCACGTCGGCCAGGTGACGCCAGGTCACGTCGAGTGCGTCGGCGGGCAGGTCGAGGGCCTCGGTGACGGCGTGAAGGACTTTGGGGCCGCCGGGGTGGCACACCCAGGCAGTCACGTCCTTCGGCTTCAGGCCGTGGTCGCTGAGGAATCCCTCGACGTCATCGGCGAGGTAGCGGCGTACGACGTCGGGGACCTTCGGGTCGAGGACGACCTGGAAGCCGGAGCTCTTGATGTCCCAGCCCATGACGCGTCCGGTGTCCGGATACAGGTGGCTGCGGGTGTCCACGATCGTCGGGCCGACGGTCTCGTCCGGGCGGTCCGCGCCGTAGGCGACGACCGCGGCGGCGCCGTCGCCGAACAGCCCGGTGGCGACCAGGTTGGCCACGGAGGCGTCGTTGCGCTGGAAGGTGAGCGAGCACAGTTCGACCGACAGCAGTACTGCCACGTGGTCGGGCCGGCCCAGCAGGTAGTCGTGCATACGGGCCAGACCGGCAGCGCCACCGGCACAGCCCAGGCCGAAGAGGGGCAGTCTTGTGACGTCCGGCCGCAGTCCGAGGCGGCCGGCCAGCCGTGCGTCGATCGAGGGAACGGCGATGCCGGTGACGGAGGTGAAGATCAGCAGGTCGACGTCGGCTGCGGACAGGCCGGCCATCTGCAGTACGGCTCTCACTGTCTTGGCGCCCAGACCGGTGGCGGCGGCGATGAAGACGTCGTTGGCGGCGCCGAATCCGTCCAGTTCCCCGTACCGTTCCAGCGGCAGCGTCATGTGGCGCGAGTGGACCTTCGCGCTGCGGTGCAGCCGGTCCAGGACCCGGCGGTCGGCGCCCTCGGGCAGGCAGGTGCGGGCCACCATGTCGGTGATCTCGGACTGGGTGCGACGGTGCGGTGCGAGGGCACCGTGAACGGCGGCGATCCGCGTCATAGGCTTCCCGTCCGGCTGTCGACTGGGGTGAGTTGCTCTGCACGTGTTCCCCGAACCCTGACCTCGGCACCATGGATCGCCCGTCCGGCCGTTCGTCCCGGGGCGTGTGCGCCGGCCGGGTCGGGGCCGGGACGCCTACGATCGGCCGGGTGGGCACTCCTGAGCAGTCGACGGCCGGCGGTGCGGCCTCGATGTGGGCCGGCCGGGTGGGTGGCCTGGCCGGGTCGTGCCACCCCGGGGCTGTGGTGGCGGTCACCGCGTTGACGGCCGCGCTGGCCGCCACCGCCGGCCAGGGCGCCGCGCGTTGTGTCCTGACCACCGCCGCCGTTCTGAGCGGGCAGTTGTCCGTCGGCTGGTGCAACGACGCGTTCGACGCGCGCCGGGACATCGCCGCCGGCCGCCGTGGCAAACCCGTCGTCGACGGGGCGGTGGGTGTGACGGAGATGTGGGTGGCCGCGTATGCCGCGCTGGCGCTGTGCGTGCCGTTGTCGTTCGCCTGTGGCGTGTGGGCGGGCGTCGTTCACCTGGCTGGAGTGGCGGCGGCGTGGGCGTACAACCTGCGGCTCAAGACGACAGTATGGTCCTGGGCGCCGTACGCGGTGGGTTTCGCGGCGCTCCCGGCGTTCGTGGCGCTGGGGCTCCCAGGGCAGCCGTGGCCGGCCTGGTGGGTTGTCACCGCCGGGGCGCTCCTGGGGGTCGGTGCCCATCTGGGCGACGTGCTGCCGGATATCCGCGAGGATCTGGCGACGGGCGTACGGGGATTTCCGCACCGGCTGGGCCCGGACGGCGCGCGGCTGCTGCTGCCGGTCCCGCTGGCGACCGCGTCCGCGGTTCTGGCGCTGGGGCCCGCCGGACCACCCGGCAGACGGGGAGTGGCGGCACTCGCGGTGGCCGGCCTGGTCGCGGTGGCTGGGACGGTGCTGGGACGCCGCTGGGAGCGAGCGGCATTCGCGGCAGCGGTCGCCGTGGCGGTGGTGGACGTGGCGTTGCTGCTGGTGCGCGGCATCGGGATCGCCTGACCGTTCGGCCTCACCGACCGGCTCACACGAGTTGGACGCAGCAGTCCGACCTCGTCGCCGGCCGTCGCGTGCGGCGCTCAGACCGTGTGACCCCGAGCGGCGATGCGGGTGACCGTGATCGTGACCGTCACGGTGACCGCTACCGGGGCGTCGTGTGCGGCGAGGTAGGAGAGGACGGCGGCCCGTACCCGGTCGTGGACGTTCCGGGCGGTGTCCACCACTCTGTGGCCTTCGGTCAGGACGCAGCGCACCTCGATGTGCCATCCCGAGCCGTCGCGCATCCGGTCGATGCGGACACCTGCCTCGGGGGCATGTTGAGCTGTTGTCGCCGGCCATGTGGGCGAGGCCGCGGCCGCGAGGCGGTGGGCGAGGCGGGGTTGCAGGCCCGCCACGCCGGGAACCGCGAGGGCCGCTGCGGCCGCGACGCTGGGGGGAGGCGGCGTTCCGGTGGCGGCCATCAGGCACCACCGCCCGCGGTCCGGCCTGAGCCCGCAGGGCCGAGGGGTACGGGCGGCTCCAGTACGTCGACCACGATGATGTCGACGGCCGTCACGTCCAGCCCCAGGGCTTGTCCGGCGACATCGATGACCGACCCGCGTACGTGATCGACCCTGTCGGGCAGCGGGCGGTCGAGGGCGGTGGCCAGGGTCATGGTCACCTGCACGCCGGTGCCACCCGCGGGCACGAGCCGGCAGGATACGGCCCTCGCCCCGGGGACCGCATCCGCGGCATGCCGCAGCACTTTCGCCGCGGCGCTCTCGGCGATCAGTAGGTCCAGCATCGTGTCGGCCAGTGGCAGCAGCCGTCCCAGCCGGACCTCGGCCCTGACGATGCTCATAACGCGGTCGGTCAGTGCCTGCAGGCCGGGAGGGTCCTTGGCACGCAGCGCCCGCGTGGCCGCGTTCAGCCTGGCCAGCCCCTCGACGGCCTCGCGGCACTGGGGACATGACATGGTGTGCGGATCCGCGGTCGGCGTCGTGTCCTGTGCCTGTTCCCAGACCTGGCTGAGCAGGCGGCCACAGGTCAGAACCTCGTCACCTGCGAGCGGAGCCGCGTCATCGATGGCCGGGTGGTCGAAAGGCCCGTCGTCTCCGGGCGGTTCGGAAGGCTGCGCGTGCGGGTCGTCTAGCGCCATGGGGCCATCGCCTCCTTCAGGGACCGGCGTGCCCTGAACAGTCTGCCGCGCACCGTCTGCTCACTGGTCTGCGTCACGACAGCGATCTCCTTGTAGGGCAGACCCTGCAGCTCCCGCAGGATCCAGCAGACACGCTGTCCGGCGTCCAGTTCGCCGAGCGCGCGCGTCAGGGCGGCCGCCTCCGCGTCTTCCTCCGCGGCTCCGGCGGGCGAGCTCCACTCGCCGCCCGTCGCGGGCTCGGCGACGGCGTCCAGGGGAAGGGGTGGCGGTCGGCGGCGTCGCACGTTCAGGCAACGGTTGACGGTGATGCGGTACATCCAGGTGGGGAACTCCGCATCGTGACGGTATTCCGGCAGTCGCCGCCAGGCGCTGACGAAGGCGTCCTGAACGGCCTCCTCGGCGTCCTGGGCGTTACCGAGCATGCAGCAGGCCAGGCCGAGCAGAGGACGGCTGTGCCGCCGGACGAGAACGGCGAAGGCGTCCTCGTCCCCCTCGGCAGCCCACACAGCCAGCAGCCCATCCGGCAGGTCGCCTCCCAGAGGTGAAGAACCGGTCCGTTCGATCATGCCTCTCCTGCTCGGTTCAGGACGATCGCGTACCCACCCCCTTACATGTGATGCACATCACATCGAACGCCTGTGAGAAGTCCGCCGCCCGGCATGTCCAACCTTTCGACGGGCGCCACGCCGGCGTCCGACCGACCGATCGAGGCGACCGCCATGACAAACAACATCGCCAGCGTCGGGGCGGACAGCCGACCCGACGCGGGCGTGAGCGCGCTGAGGGGCCGTACCGGAGCCGGAACTCCGGCCGAGACCCGGGGGAAGACCACCATCGCGGACGGCGTAGTGGCCAAGATCGCGGGCATGGCCGCCCGCGAGGTACCGGGCATCCACAACCTCGGGGCGGGCATGGCCCGTGCCTTCGGCGCCGTGCGGGAACGCGTCCCCGGCGGAGGCGGCAGCGTCGCACAAGGGGTGAAGGTCGAGGTCGGCGAGCGGCAGGCCGCAGTGGACCTGGACGTCGTCGTCGAGTACGGCGTCTCCATCGTCGACGTCGCCGGCGACGTGCGCACCAACGTGATCAGTGCGGTGGAGCGGATGACGGGCTTGGAGGTCGTCGAGGTGAACATCGCCGTCGACGACGTCCACCTTCCCGACGAGGAGGAAGGGTCCGAACCGGACGAGGGCCGCGTGAGGTGATCCGCCGTGACCACCGCCGCCGCGTCCCGGTGTAAGCGGCTGATCACGCGGACGACGCTCGCGAGACGGGTGAGTGCATCATGAACACAGCGACCACGGGCCTCGCGGCCGGGATGGCCCTGGGCTTCGCCGGTTACTTCGGCGGCTTCTGGGCATTTCTGCTGGTTCTGGTCCTGGGGGCGGCGGGACTGATCGTCGGACTCGTCGCCCAGGGCGACCTCGACCTCCGTGAACGGAGGCGGCGGTGAGGACCCGGCCCGGCTCCAGGCCTCCCGGCGAAGGGTCCGGCCCATCGGCGCGGGCCGCCGGCCTGCCGCCTCCGGCCGAGCGGGGCGCCACCGTCATCCCGGACAGGGTGGTCGCCCGTATCGCCGCCCAGGCCGCACGCACGGCCCAGTCCCGGCGGGCCGCCCTCCCGCCCGGCCCGAGCGGACCGGCGGCGCCCAGCGCCTCCGCCGCAGTCCGGAGCGGATCGGTGCGCCTGCACCTGACCATGGAGCTGCCCTATCCCACCGACATCCCCCATGTCTGCGAGCGGATCCAGCGGGACGTCGCCGAACGGGTGGCGCATCTGACCGGCTTGCGGGTGGGAGAGGTCACCCTCACCGTCCGACGGCTGGTGGCCGCCTCCGGCGCGTACCGCGGGCGGGTCCTGTGATCAGCTGCCTGGCCCGCACCGCCGGGCCCACCACGCGGGAAGGAGGACCGGAATGACACCCGACCCGGTCCCTCCCGCCCGCGACTCCGCGCCACCCCCGCGCCGTGCCGCGGTACCGCTGACGAAGGAGCCCGAGGAGCCGAGGGAGCCCACCGAGCCCGGTCCGCCCCCGCACCACACGCACCCGCCGAACCTGACCGCCGGAGAGCGCGGCAGAGGGCACCGGACCCACCGTCCGTGGTCGGCGCGCCGTATTCCGGCCGCGCTGGTCGCCTCGGTGATCCTCGTGGCGGCGGTCGCAGCGCTGGTCGACGTCGTCGCCGTACGGGCGGGACGCCCCGCGGCAGCCTGGCGGCGGCACCTGACCCACGCACTGGCCACCCGCCCCGTGGACGACGTGTGGATGCTCACGGGAGCCGCCGTGGCCGCCGCCGTCGGCGTCTGGCTGATCGTCCTGGCCCTCACCCCTGGCCTACGCCACTGGCTGCCCTTGCGCTCCCCCGCGCCCGGGCTGCGCGCCCTTCTGGACCGCGATGGCACCGCCGCTCTGCTGCGCGACGCCGCCATGCGGGTAGCCGGGGTCAGCATGGCTCGCATCCGGGTACGCCGCCACCGCGTCAAAGCCCGCGCGGACGTCCGCTTCCGCGACCCTCAACAGGTGAAGGACGACCTCACCGCGGTCCTGAACGAGGAACGCGACCGGCTCGCCCTCGCCCGCCCTCCCCGCATCGTCGTACGGGTGCGGCAACGCACCAACTGACCGGAGAACCCAGACCCGGAGCCTCACCATGACGCCGCGACCCGTACTCAACCGCAGTCTCCTGGCCCTCGCCGGACTGGTCCTGCTCGGCGGCGGCCTGCTGATCCTCTTCGCCGGGTTCGACGTCTACCGGCGACACGATCTGGTCCCGCCCGTCGGCTGGCCCCTGACCACCCCGGACGACGTCCTGCTCGGCTCCGCCGACCGGGCTCGCTGGAGCAGCCAGGGCTGGTGGTGGTGGCCCGCCGTCATCGCCGCCCTCGCCCTCGTCGTCCTGCTCGCCCTGTGGTGGCTGCTCGCCCAACTGCGCCGGCGCCGCCCCGGAGGGCTGTCCGTCGGCGGCACACCCCCGCAGGAAGGCGTCGAACTGCGCGACCGAGCGCTCAGCGACGCGATCGCCGCCGAAGCCGGTGCCCTGCCGGGAGTTGAGCATGCGGCCGTACGCATCGCTGGCCGGCCTGCCCACTCCCGTACCCGCGTCAGGCTCACCCTCACCCCTCAGAGGGCACCCGGCGCCGCCCTCCATGCCCTCTGCGAAGGCCCGCTCCGAACCGCCCTCCGGTCCACCGGCTTCCCCGGCATGCCCGCCGAGGTCCGCCTACAGGCCGCCCGCCACAAACCACACCGCGCGGAGTAAGGAGGAGACCGGCCATTCCCGTGTCCGCCCCCTTGCGGTCTTCCGCAGTTCACAGGGGAACCGTCACTACTCCCCCAAGGGAAAAATCATGATCATCTTGGGCATCATTCTGCTCGTCGTCGGCTTCGTCACCGGGATAGCCATCCTGTGGACCATCGGGATCATCCTGGCGGTCGTCGGAGCCGTCCTGTGGGTCCTCGGCGCGATGGGACACGCCGTCGCAGGACGACGCCACTACTGGTGAACCCCGTCCACGGCGGTCCGGGCCGGAACCTGTCCTGGTCCAACGCCGGACACCCACCGCTGCTCCCTTTCGGACGGGCGCCGGGGGCGCTCGCCGTGGAGGACCGCCCGAAAGCACTGCTCGTCGGAATGGCCGCGGTGGAACGGGCTCGCGATCCAGCGCATGTCAACGAAGTCTGGGCGGCTCTGGTCGAGCGCCCGCGCGCCGGCTCTCTCCCCGGTTGCCGTTGGCGTGTACTCAGCGCTTTCTGGAAGAGCGGGAACGGGCCCGCTCTTCCAGGAGGAACGCACCATGGCGCAACCGGTAAGTCGGCAAACGATCAGCGCTGAGCAGTTCAGCCGAGTGTGTGACGAGATCAGGCGCACGGCGGCGCCCGAGAAGGACACTCAGCCCATCCGGGACTGTGCTCTGCGCATCGTGCAGACCCTGGGACTTGCGCTGTCCACGGATGACCTGGGCGGGCTCCTCACCGAACTCATGGCCCCCAGGCTGGCCCCACCCCCAGGGAGCCCTCGGTACACCCGAGAGGCCATCCTGGACATGCCTGACGAACAGCCAGGAGAAGACGAGGGCCCGGTCAGATAGACCGGGCCGTCGGCCTGATGCCGCTGCGGCCCGCCCCCTTGAACGCTGGACGCGGGTCGTGGAAGGCGAGGGCCGCGGGCACGGGAGTAGCGCTCCGCGCCGCGGCACGTGCCGCGGGTTCACCTCGGGGGGAGACAGTCGCGCACGTCGGACCGGCATGTCACTGCCGCTCGGGGACCGCCGATCGACCACACTGCGCGGCGTGACGGATACACATGGTGGTCGAGGCGGGGAGTCAACGGGCCCGCCCGGACCTGCCGCGCAACTGGCCGAACTGGACGAGGAACAGCTGCGCGTCCTGCGCCGGGTGGGCCGTGCCTGGGGCCGGGTGTCGGCGTCTCCCGAGACTTGGCGTCGCGCCCTGCCCGTCGACCCCGACCTGGGCGCGTTCCCCCTGGCGGCACAGCTCCGGCCGGCCCGGTTCGGGCGCCTGGTTCCCCTCTCGCCCTTGGGGGCGTCTTCGCCGGGCGAGCAGGTCGACACGGAGGAACGCCCCACCGGTCGGCTGAGTCGTGCCGGGGTGTGGACGCGGCGACTCGTCCTGGGGGTGCCGCTGAGGAGTTCCGCCCTGGTGTCCGAGCGGATGCGCAAGCTCGTGGCTCTGCCCGTGCTGTCGGCCGACGCGCTCTCCTCGGTCGCCTACGGTCCCGAGGCCATGCTCGCGGTCCTCGTGCTCGCGGGAACGGCCGGACTGGCGTACTCGTTCCCGGTCTCCGGCGCGATCGTGTTCCTCATGCTGGCGGTCGGCCTGTCGTACCGTCAGACCATCCGCGCCTACCCGCACGGCGGCGGCTCGTACATCGTGGCCGGCGACAACCTCGGACAGGTGGCCGGTCTGGTGGCCGCGGCGGGACTGATGACCGACTACGTCCTCACCGTCGCGGTGTCGATCGCCTCAGGCGTGGCGGCCATCACCTCGGCGATCCCGTCACTGGCCCCCGACACCGTGCCCATCGGCGTCGGGGTGATCGTGGTTCTCCTCGCCGGAAACCTGCGCGGCATCCGGCAGGCGGGAGCCCTCTTCGCCGCCCCCACCTACGCCTTCATCATCGCCATGTTCGCCCTCATCGTCTCGGGACTCGTCCACGCGGCAGGGCAGGACTTCCGGCCGCGCCCCACCCCGGCGGTCACGGTCACCGAGAGCGCGGGACTCTTCCTGATCATGCGGGCGTTCTCGTCCGGCGCCACGGCGATGACCGGTATCGAGGCCATCTCCAACGCGGTACCGGCGTTCAAGCCCGTCGAGTGGCGCCAGGCCCGTACGACGCTCACCTGGATGGTGGGACTGCTCATCGCCATGTTCGCCGGGATCGTCGTCCTGACCCATCTCGTCGGCGTGGTGCCCAGTACCCGGGAGACGGTGCTCTCCCAACTGGCCCACCTCGGCTTCGGCTCCGGGTGGATGTACGTCTTCGTCCAGGCCGCCACCGCGGCCGTCCTCCTCCTCGCCGCGAACACGGCGTACAACGACTTCCCCCGCGTCCTGTCCCTCCTGGCGCGCGACGACTACGCACCCCGGGTCTTCATGCGGCTGGGCGACCGGCTGGCCTACAGCAACGGAATCATCCTGCTCTCAGTGGCCGCCGCCCTGGTCTACGTGGCGTTCAACGGGCAGACGGCGGCCCTGATCCCGTTGTACGCGGTCGGTGTCTTCCTCGCCTTCACGCTCTCCCAGGCAGGCATGGTCGTGCACTGGTGGCGGCTGCGCGACCGGCACTGGCGCAAGAGCCTGCTCCTGAACGCCCTCGGCGGCCTCCTGTCAGCCGTCGTCTTCGTCACCGCGGGCATCAGCAAGTTCACGTCGGGCGCGTGGGTGGCGATCGTCGCCGTCGGACTGTTCCTGCTCGTGACGCTGCGGATCCGGCACCACTACGCCACCGTCCGGGCACGCCTGCGCCTGCGTCCGCACACCGTGGAACTGCCCGCGCGCACCGCCGTGGGCCGGGGTGCGGACCCCGCCGTGCCGTACGCGGCCCCCGCCCCGCGACGGCACTCGGCGCAGCCGGAGACGAACGGGCAGAACGGCGAGAACGGCGAGAACGGGGAGAACGGGGAGAACGAAGAACTGCCCGGGGAGATCCGCCACCTCACCGTCGTCGCCCTGGCGACGCTCGACCTCGCGGGCATGCGGGCCCTCGCCTACGCGGCCTCCCTCCGCCAGCCCGTGCTCGCCCTCCACATCAGCCTCACCCCTCAGGAGGCCGAACGGGTACGCGCCTACTGGACGTTGTGGGGCGACCACCTCCCGCTGGAGATCGTGGTCTCCCCCTACCGGGCGACCGTGGCGCCTCTCGTCCACTACATCGAGGCCCTGCACCGGCAGCACCCCGACCTCACCCTCACGGTGATCCTCCCGGAGATCATCACCCGGCACCGGCGCCACCAGCTCCTCCACAGCCGCACCGCCCCACGCCTGCGCCGCGCCCTGCGGTCCCTCCCCAAAATCGTCATCACCACCGTGCCCTTCCACGTATAGCGATCCTGCACGCACACGGACATCCAGAGATGCCGGCTGTTACCAGTCCCTCCCCCACGCCAACCGGGCGACTCGCCAACCACGTTGGAAGAGGTTCACGGCCTGGGATCGCGAACCGTCACAGCTTCGGAGCACTTGGCCGATCCGGGCTCGTGACCTCCGAAGTGGCCCTCGGCCCCGGAGACCGGATCATGTGCTTCACCGAAGGTCTGATCGAGGAGCACGAAGTCGAACGTACGGCGCAGAAGGTCCGGGCGGTGGTCCGCTTGGCCGTGCGCGTACGTCGGGCGGCGGCCGATGATGGGAGTACGACCGAACACGCGGAGCTGATCATGACGGGTTGGCGTGTCAGGGACTACTTCCCGGACGACCTCGAGGCGGTGGTCCGCGTCGATGCGCAGAGAGGCACGACCGAAGAGCCGCCTCTCTTCCCGCTCTCGGACGCCGTGACGGCCCTCCAGGCCCTCCACCCGGCCGTGGTGGCCACGGCGGACGACGTGCTGATCGGCGCCGCGGTGAGCAGAGTGGAGGGCGACCGGGCTTGGATTCTGCGTCTCTGCATGGCGCCCGGCTGGCGGCAGCGCGGGCTGGGCAGTGCCCTGATCACGGCCCTTGAGCAACGGCTTTTCGCCGACGGTGTCCGAGCGGTGCACGCCGTCCTGCCGGAGGGTGAGACCGGTGTCGCCGCTCTGCGCAACTGCGACTTCGATGCCCGCTCCGGGCTGGTCTTCTTCGAAAAGCGCGGGCCGGTGACCCCGCGGTCGGCCGGCACGCTGTCCTCGCTCGGAGCGGAGCTGCCGCCCGGGGGACTTTGGCAGAAGGTCGCGGGCATGCAGCGGGAGAAACAGCTCATCGAGCGGCGCCTGGTCCTGCCGCTGGCCCATCCCGGACTGGCCGCCCAGCACGGAGTGGAGCCGCCGCGAGCGGTGATGCTGTTCGGTCCGCCCGGGACCGGCAAAAGCACGTTCGCGCACGCGATCGCCAGCCGCCTGGCATGGCCCTTCCTCGAGCTGTTCCCCGCACGTCTGGCCGCCGAGTACGGCCTGGCGACCGGGCTGAACCGGCGCTTCGACGAGATCGCCCGGCTCGAGCACGTCCTGGTCTTCATCGACGAGGTCGAGGAGGTCGCCGGCGAACGCGGCGGCGCGGACGCGACCGCGGTCGGCGTCGTGAACGAACTGCTCAAGGCGATCGTCCGGTTCCGAAGTCAGGAAGGGCGGCTGCTCGTCTGCGCCACGAACAACGTGACCACGCTCGACTCCGCGTTCCTGCGGCACGGGCGCTTCGACTACGTGCTGCCGATCGGCCCTCCCGACCACACCGCCAGGACGGCCCTGTGGGAAAGCTACCTGGCCCGAGCGGGCGCGGACGCCGACAGCGCGGCACTGGCGTCCGCCAGCGAGGGATTCACCCCCGCCGACATCGCCCACGCGGCGCGCACCGTCTCCCAGGCCCAGTTCGAGCGCACCTTCGACACCGGAACCCGGACGGCTCCCACCACTGCCGACTACCTGGACACGATCCGCGACACCAAGCCCACGGTCAGCGCCGCCATGGCACAGGAGTTCGCCCACCAGACGGAGAGGTTCTCCCGCATCTAGTGCCGCGGCGGGCAACGTTTGCCCGTCAAGGAGCGGCGTCCGGTGCGTGCTCTGGAGGTCCCCCCTGCTCGAAGAGCTTGGGGGAGCGTGCCGGGCGTCGCGACGGGGCAAACGTTGCCTGTCGCGGCATAGTGCTGTAACCCGGCACGACGGGGGCGCCGAAGGGACTGCTCTGGCATGAGGCGTTCCACCCTCTTCCACCACCTGCCGGTGTGCGCGGTGTGGCCTCGGGTTATCCCCACCCCGGATCCGCCAGCAGCCGCCATGGTCGGCGACGTCCGCGATCCGTAGCTTCGAGTCGTCGGCTCGAGAAGAACGGCTCGAAGAGAGCGTGAGAGGACGGACATGAGGCTGCGCGGCGGCACACGACGGAAGACGGAAGAGCGGCCGGAGGCCCAGGGCACGCCCGGTCTCGCCGTCGAACTGCGCGGCGTCAGGCGGCAGTACGGCCGCGGCGCCGGCGCGGTGCACGCCCTCGCGGGCATCGATCTCGCCCTGCCGCGCGGCACGTTCACCGCGGTCATGGGCCCGTCCGGCTCCGGCAAGTCCACGTTCCTGCAGTGCGCCGCAGGACTCGACCGGCCGTCGGCCGGCTCCGTGCGCCTCGGCGGTACGGAGATCACCGGCATGCGCGAGAGCCGGCTCACCGAGCTGCGCCGCAGCCGCCTCGGCTTCGTCTTCCAGTCGTTCAACCTGCTGCCCTCCCTCACCGTGGAGCAGAACGTGCTGCTCCCGATGCGCCTCGCCGGGCAGCGCCAGGACCGCGGCCGGGCGGAGGCCGTGCTCGCGCAGGTCGGCCTCGTCGGCAAGGCGAAGCGCCGGCCCGGCGAGCTCTCCGGCGGCCAGCAGCAGCGCGTGGCCATCGCCCGCGCCCTGGTCACCAGCCCGGACGTGGTCTTCGCCGACGAGCCCACCGGCGCCCTCGACACCGGCACCGCCGCCGAGGTCCTCGGCCTGCTCCGGCACGCGGTGGACGCCCTCGGCGCCACCGTCGTCATGGTCACCCACGACCCGGCCGCGGCCGCCTGGGCCGACCGGGTGCTGTTCCTCGCGGACGGTGCCTTCGCCGGCGGCCTCGACCGCGGCTCGGCGGAGCAGATCGCGGCGCGCATGGCCGCCCTCACCTCCCGTACGGGCGCGATGGCGGGGGCCGCGGCGTGAGGAGCCTCGCCCCCAACGGCCTCGCCCGGGCGGCCGTGCGCTTCAGACCGGCGTCGTTCGCCGGCACCTTCGTCGCGCTGATGATGGCGGCGCTGATCGTCTCGGCGTGCGGCATCCTCCTGGAGACGGGCGCCCGCGCGTCGGTGCCGGCGAAGCGGTACGCGAAGGCGCCGGTCGTCGTGGCGGCGGACCAGTACGCCCGTCTCGTCGTGGGCAGCGGCGACAGCCGCTACGAGGCGGCCGGCCAGCTGCCGGACACGGCACGCGTGGACGCCGCGCTGGCCGGCAGGGCGGCCCGCGTGCCCGGCGTCGAGACGGCGGTGCCGGACTTCACGTTCCCGGTGCGCCGGGGCGACACCGCGCTGACGGGCCACGGCTGGGGATCGCACGCGTTCACCGGCGCGGCACTCACCTCCGGGGCCGCGCCCCGTACCGGCGAGGTCGTGCTCGACGCCGCCGCCGCACGGGCCGCGAAGGCCGCCGTCGGCGACACCGTCACGCTCGACACCGCCGCCGGGCGCGCCGGGTTCCGCGTCTCCGGGCTGGCGAAGGCCGGACCCGGCGACGCGGCCGAGGGCGCCAGGGGCTGGTTCGCCGACGCCCAGTCCCCCGCGCTCGCCGGGCATCCCGGCAAGGCCGACGCCATCGCCGTACTGGCGGGGCACGGGGCGGACACCGAGGCCCTCGCCGCCGGCGTGAGGAAGGCGCTGGCCGGCTCCGGCGCCAAGGTGCACACCGGCGACGGCCGCGGCGCCGTCGAGGACCGCGGGGTCGGGTACGCCAGGGAGACGCTCACCGGGCTCGGCGGCTCCTTCGGGGGGATCGCGGCCATGGTCGCCGTCTTCACGGCGTCCGGCACGGTCGCGCTGTCCGTCGCCCAGCGCGCCCGGGAGTTCGCGCTGCTGCGCGCCGTCGGCGCCACGCCACGGCAGATCCGCCGCGCGGTCGCCGCCGAGGCGCTGCTCGTCGCGCCGCTCGCCGGGCTGGTCGGCTGCCTGCCCGGGATCGGGCTCGCGCACTGGTGGTTCGGGCAGTTGAAGGACCGCGGGGCCGTCCCGGGCCCCGTGCACCTGCACGTCTCCTGGATCCCGCTCGTCGTCGCCGTCGGCATGGGGCTGCTGACCGCGCTCGCCGCCGGCTGGGCGGCCGGGCGCCGGCCCGCGAGGATCAAGCCGGGGCAGGCGCTCACCGAGGCGTCGGTGGAGCGGCTGCGGCCGGGCGTGATCCGTACCGTGCTGGGCCTGGGCGCCCTCGTCGGCGGCGGCTTCCTCACCGGCCTCGCCGCCCGTTCGGCCGGGGAGGACGCGGCCAACGCCGCCCTCGGCGTCGTCATGCTCTTCATGCTCGCCGTCGCGCTGCTCGGCCCGCTGGTGGCGCGGCTGTGCGCGGCCCTGTTCGGGCTTGTGCTGCGCGGCCTGGGCGCCGCGGCCTCGCTCGCCGCCGCCAACTCCCGTACGAACGCTCGCCGGCTGGCCTCCGCGATCACCCCGATCGTGCTGGCCATGGCCTTCGCCTCGACGCTCGTCTTCCTGCACACGAGCGAGAGCCGCGTCGCCGCGGAGCAGTTGCGCGCCGGCGTCACCGCGGACCACGTCGTCACACACCCCGCCGGACTGGCCACCGACGCCGTCGACCGGGCCGCCCGTACCCCCGGCGTCGACGCGGCCGTGGGCCTGCTCGACACGCAGGTGCTCGTGCCCGTCGGCTCCGGCGACGACCGGTGGCTGCAGGGCTCCGCGACCCAGGGCATCTCCGGCTCCGGCGCACAGCTCGCGAAGGTGCAGGACCTCGACGTGCGCGGCGGCAGCCTGGACCGGGTCGGCGAGGGGCGTGTCGCCATCGACCAGACGCTCGCCACGTCGGCGAAGGTCGAGGTCGGTGACAAGCTGCCGATGTATCTCCCGGACGGCACCAGGATCAGCCCCGAGGTCGTCGCCGTGTACGGCCGCGGGCTCGGACTCGCCGCCGTGACCATGGACCGCGCGTCCCTGGCCGCCCACGTCACCTCGGGCTTCGACAGCACGCTGCTGGTACGCGGCGGAGACGCGAAGTCCCTCGCCCCGCTGGGCAGGGTCACCGACGCCTCCGGCTACGCGGTCGAGCAGACCACCGACCGCGAGCTCAACGCCTGGGCCAACTACACGATGGCCGCGGTCCTGGGCGGCTTCGCCGCCGTCGCCGCCGTCAACACGCTCGTGATGACCGTCCTGGACCGCCGCTGCGAGCTCGGCATGCTCCGCCTCGTCGGCGCCACCAGGCGCCAGGTGATGGACATGCTGCGCTGGGAGGGCCTGCTGGTGGCGGTGGCCGGCATCGTCCTGGGCACGGCCATCGCCGCGGTCACCCTGGTCCCGATGGTGCGCGGCCTGACCGGCGAGGCCCCGTACATACCCCCGCTCGTGTACGGGTCCTTCGCCGCGGCCGCGGTGGGCCTCGCCCTGCTCGCCGTCACCCTCCCGGCGCGAGCGGCCCTCCGGGGCCGGAAGGGCTGACGGGGTCCGCGGCCTGGGGAGCAGAGCGGGCCCGGGCCCGCTGGGCCGCTCCCGCCCAGGAGTCGGCGAAGCGTCAGGTGAGCGTCAGTTCCGGCTTGTACAGGTCCAGCCACAGTGCCAGGTTCACGGTGCGTTCGAGACCGCGCCGTGCCGCCAGTGTCACCTGCGGGGCGTCCCGGTGGGCGGCCTCGTGCACCCGGTCCCGGTCGAGCAGCTCGAAGACCGGGTGGGACGGGCGCGCGAGGACGTCCCTGACGTGTTCCTGGATGGCGACGGCGTACTGCGGGTCCTGGGTGGACGGGTAGGGGCTCTTGGTCCTGTCGTACACGGACTGCGGAATCAGGTCGGCGGTCGCCTCCCTGAGCAGGCTCTTCTCCCTCCCGTCGAACGACTTCAGCGACCAGGGGGCGTTGTACACGTACTCGACGAGCCGGTGGTCGCAGAACGGCACCCGCACCTCCAGCCCGACCGCCATGCTCAGGCGGTCCTTGCGGTCCAGCAGGACCCGCACGAACCGGGTCAGGTGCAGATGGCAGATCTTCCGCATCCGGTACTCGAAGTCGCTCTCCCCGTCGAGGCGGTGGATGTCCGAGACGGCGGTGCGGTAGCTGTCGGCGACATAGGTCCTCAGGTCCAGGGCTTCGGTGAGAGCGGGGCTCAGGACGCCGGAATCGCTGCCGAAGCGTGAGGCCCGGGCCTTCCACGGGAAGGTGTCGGCGCGTCGGGCCTCCTCGTCGAAGAACTGGAGGTAGCCCCCGAAGACCTCGTCGGCCGACTCGCCGGACAGCGCGACCGTGGAGTGATCGCGGATCGCCTGGAGGAGCAGGTAGAGCGAGGAGTCCAGATCGCCGATGCCCACGGGCAGGTCGCGTGCCCGGATCGTCCGCGCCCGTACGTCGAGGTCGGCGAGGGTCCGCGCGTCGAGGACGATGTCCTGGTGCTCGGTGCCGCAGGCATCGGCGACGTCGTGCACGTACGGGGCGTCGGGGGTGGCACGCAGCTCGTCGGCGGTGAAGTTGTCGGCCTGTCCCACGAAGTCCACGGCGAAGCTGCGCGCCTTCTCACCGCGCTCGCCCAGTTGACGCGCCGCCAGGGCGGTCAACGCGGACGAATCCAGACCGCCCGACAGCAGCATGCAGCGGGGAACGTCGGCGACCAGTTGCCGGCGCACGATGTCGTCGAGCAGTGAGCGCACGGTGGCGATGGTGGTGCCGCGGTCGTCGGTGTGCGGACGGGTCTGGAGCTGCCAGTAGACGCGTCGGCGCATCCCCTGCCGGTCGACGGTGACGACGGTGCCGGGCTCCAGTTCGCGCATGCCGTCCCATACGGCGTGTCCGGGCGTCTTGACCATCGCGAACATCTCCCGCAGTCCGTCGAGGCGGACCCGGGCGGGGGCCAGCGGATGGGCGAGGATGGCCTTGGGCTCGGAGCCGAACAGCACGCCGTCGGAAGTCGGGTGGTAGTAGAACGGCTTGATGCCCATGCGGTCGCGGACCATCACGAGCCGGTCGTGGCGGCCGTCCCACACCGCGAAGGCGAACATGCCGTTGAGCCGCCCGGCGAGCGCCTCCCCCCATTCGAGGTAGGCGTGCAGGACCACCTCGGTGTCCGAGTCGGTCGTGAAGCGGTGGCCCAGACCGGTCAGCTCGCGGCGCAGTTCGGTGAAGTTGTACGTCTCCCCCGAGTAGACGAGCGCCACGGTGCCCTCGGGTGTCCGGACGCTCATCGGCTGCCGGCCGCCGGGAAGGTCGATGATCGCGAGCCTGCGGTGGCCGAGGGCCGCGGGCCCCTCGGCCCAGGTGCCGCGGTCGTCCGGCCCCCGGCAGGACATGGTCTCGGTCATCGCGTCCAAGGTCGCGCTCTCGGACCGCAGATCACGGTCGAAGGACACCCAGCCGGTGATCCCGCACATGTGCTACCTCCAGCGTCCGGCCTCGGCACTTGGCAAAGGAATACCCAAGATCGCGCGCCGCCGGTCCGGCCCGCGGGCTTTCGCCTCCCATCGGGCGGGCACTGTCCGGCGAATGGGGTAAGCGGGGTGGCGCGGGGGTCAGGGGCGGGAGAGGGTCGCCGTGGACGTGACGCGGCACCGGGTGCGGTCTCGGACGGAGGGCGTCGTCCCCGCCGCCCCAAAGTCGGTAACTCCCTCGAAGTGTGTGTAGAGTAGCGGTGTCGACGCGGGGTGGAGCAGCTCGGTAGCTCGCTGGGCTCATAACCCAGAGGTCGCAGGTTCAAATCCTGTCCCCGCTACGAGAGGAAAGGGCCCGGGTCGTCCCGGGCCCTTTCGCATGTGCTCAGGGCTCTGTCCCGACGGGACTCCCGGCGTTCAGTCGGCCGCGCCCCGGATCCGTTGACGTGATTCTTCCGGGCTGCCGTGCCCCAGCGCGGGGTGTAAGCAGGAAGCATGCCTCTTCGGCGGCGGATCTCGCACCGTTTCCACTCGTGGCAGGCCAGTGACGCTCTGCTCGCGGTGCCGCTGGGTTTGATAGCCGCCATCATCGTCGCCGACGTTCTGACCGGGCCCCACGTACCGCTGGGCCCTTTGTTGATCGTGGCTCCCGCGATCACCGCGTCCTTCGCCAGTCCCTTCCGCACCGCCCTGGTCAGCATCGTCGCCGTGGCGGCCCTGCTCTGCGTCGGTGCGGTGTTCCACCTCCTGACCACGGAGAGCGTCGGCGCGCAGATCATCTCCCTGATCGTGGTCTCGGTGGTCGTGACGGCGTTCCGTTATCTGCGCGAACGGCACACCCGTGAGCTCCAGCAGGTACGCAGAGTGTCGGAGGCCGCGCAGCGGGTGGTGCTCAGGCCCCTGCCCCGGCGCATCGGGCCGCTGCGGGTGGCGTCGGTGTACCTGGCGGCCCAGGAGGAGGCGCTGATCGGCGGCGACCTGTACGCGGCCGTCCGCACCCCGGTCGGCACCCGGCTGATCATCGGCGATGTGATGGGCAAGGGCCTGACCGCGATGGGCGACGCCTCGCTGCTCCTTGGCGCGTTCCGGGAGGCCGCGCACCGGGAGGGGGCCCTGCCCGAGCTGATGGCCTACCTGGAGCGCAGCGTGTGCTGGAACCTGGCCGAGCCCACCGAGCCGGGTCAGGAGGGGGAGTGCTTCATCACCGCCGCGATCATCGACATCCCCGACGCGCAGCCCCAGGCGCAGATGGTGTCCTGCGGACATCCGCCGCCGCTGCTGCTGCGCGGCCGGCAGGTCGTCACGCTGCACGCCAGCGCTCCCGCTCCGCCGCTGGGGCTGGGCGAGCTGAGCACGCCGGAGTACCGGGTGGACACCTTCCTGCTGGAGCCCGGGGAGCTTCTGCTGCTGTACACCGACGGTGTGGTCGAAGCACGCGACCCCGCGGGCGTCTTCTACCCGCTCACCACGCGGATCGTCTCCTGGGCGCAGGACAGCCCCATGGCACTGGTCCACCATCTGCGCGCCGACCTGCTGGACCACGTCGGCGGGCGGCTGGCCGACGACGCCGCCGTGGTCGCCCTGCAACGCACTGCCGGGCCTTAGTGCCTCAGCCCTTCAGCCGCGTCAGAGGGCGCCCGGTGCGCCGAGGCCGGTCAGGGCGCCGACCGGGTCGAGGTCGGGGGTGCCGCGGGGCCACCAGTCGTCGCGGTCCGGCTCCGACTCGTACGCGTACCACAGGCCGTCCCGGCCCAGGCGGAGCTGGAGGTGGCCGCGCGGGTGGGTAAGCCGGTTGCGCCAGGGGCGGAAGGCGGGCAGGTCGGCGGCGAGAAGCAGCGGGCGCGCCCGGTCGAAGCGACCGGCCGGCGGGTCCCAGGGCTCTTCCAGGACGGCGAGTCCCGCCGAACCGCCCTGGCGCCAGGCTGCCACCGCCCGCGCCAGTTCGGCCGTGCCTCGGCCGGTGGCGGAGGCGAGCGCCGCGTACAGGGAGCGGGTGGCCGCGGTCAGTCCCGAGCCGGGGCGGGCGGCGGCGAGGCGTACCGCGTCCTGCCACAGTGTGAGCCCGCCGACCGGATCACGGCCGGTGGTGAGCAGGGCGTGGGCGCGGGCGGCCGCGTCGGTGGCCAGCTGGTCGAGGGCGAACGGATCGGGTCCGCCCGGTGCCGCCGGGTACACCGGGGGCTGTTCCGGGTGCGCGGGCGCGGGCAGCGGTGGGGGCAGCGGCGGGCGTTGCCGCTCGGCGAGCGCGTCGCCCGCGCGGACGCCGGGGAACGGCTCCGGGTCCCGCTCCTGCGCGGCGCGGGCCGCGCGGGTGGCGTTCAGCCGGGACAGGGCGTCGAGCAGCGCGCGCTCGCCCCGGCCGCGGAGCAGCAGCAGGACGAAGGGGTCGGCGTCCAGCAGGCGTGCGGTCTGGTAGCAGAGGGCGGCGGCGTGTTTGCAGGGGTGGCCGCGGTCGGGACAGCTGCAGTGCGGCTCCAGGTCGCCCGGTTCGGGGAGCAGTGGGACCCCGCAGTCGGCGAGGGACTGGGGCATCTCCTTGTCCAAGAGCGCGGCGATGTGCCCGGGCCGCTCGGCGACGGTGTCCAGGAACCGGTCCCAGTCGGCCTCGTCCAGCGTCCGCAACCGTACCTGGACCCGGTACGGGCGCGGTCGGCTTCCCTGCACGTACGCCAGGACCAGCCCCGGGGTGACGGTGACGGCGTCCACGTGCCCCGTCTGCGCGTACCCGCGGCCACGGGCCAGCCGGGCCGTGTCCAGCGCGCCCTCCTCCAGTGCGTCGACCCACGCGTTGCCCCACCAGGTCTCGGCGAACCGGTCGCCGTGCGCCGCCCGCGCCGGGAACGCCGGGAAGGTACGCCGCAGTTCGCCGTCCCGGCGGGGGGAGGCCATGCTGCGGGGCGTCCGGGGCGTCCCGGAGCCGGCCGCCGCCGGTGGGGCGGCGGCCCTTCCGCAGCCCGTCCCGTCCGGGGCCGCCCCGGACGTCCGACGGCCTTGCGCCCACCCGTCCACCGAGGCGCCGTCCTCGGGCCCGTGCACGTCCCCCGCCGAAGGGTCGTGGGGGGTGCCCGTGCACGTCGAGGCGTCCTCCCCCGCCGTCGAGGGGACGTCCGGGGTGCCTGCCGAGACGCCCTTCCTCGTCACCGCCGAGGAGGCCCCGGGGGCGCCGGACTGTGAGGTGTCGTTCGGGGTGCCGGCGAAGGGGAGGCGGATGCCGGAGGTGACGGCCGGGGTGGGGGTGAGGACGCCCGCCGGGACGACGTCCTCCGGGGCCCTCAGCAGGACGGCCTGCGACGCGGCGGCCCGGGCAGCGGTCGGGGCGTCGGTATGGGCGTCCGCGGTGGAGAGGCTCCACGGGGCCGGTCCTGGCACCCCCGGCGAGGGCGCGGACCGGAGTGTCCGGGTCGGCTCGGGGCTTTCCTGATCGGCCATGCCGTCGCCGCCGGGCTCCGCATCGTGGCCGGACCCGGCCGGGGGCATCCGGAAGAGGCCTGTAGGCGCTTCCGTCGCGGCCGGTGCCGTGTCGTGTGTGCCTGCGCCACCGTCTTCGGCAGCGGTCCCGGACCGGGGGTCGGCCGGTGCCGGCCGGATTGCCCGGCGCGGGGCCGGAGCCGGACGGCGGGCCGTCCTGGTTCCCGCCTGCGCGACCGCCGCCCGGGCCGCACGCCGGGCCAGGGCGCCACGCAACGCCTCACGCGCGGCATCCGAGGGACGCGCCCCCACGGGCCGCCCCGGTGCGCCGGCACCCGCCGGGTCGCCGGGAGGTGCCGGGTCGCCGGAGGACACCGCGGCACCGGTGGGCGCCGAGGGGCCGGTGTGCGCCGAGGCCTCGGCGGGTGCCGGGGCTCCGGAAGACGCCACGTCGGCGGACAGGTCGCCAGAAAACGCCAGTCCACCGGAGGACGCCGAGCGGCCGGAGGACGCCAGGCCGCTGGAGGACGCCGCAGCGCCGGAGGACTCCGAGGGGCCGGCGGGCGCCGGGCCGCCGGGAGACGCCAGGTCGGCGGACAGGTCGCCGGGAGATGCCAAGCCACCGGAGGACTCCGCAGCGCCGGAGGACTCCGAGGGGCCGGAGGACGCCAGGCCGCCGGCGGGCGCCGGGCCGCCGGCGGGCGCCGGGCCGCCGGGAGACGCCGGGCCGCCGGGAGACGCCAGGTCGGCGGACAGGTCGCCGGGAGATGCCAAGCCACCGGAGGACGCCGAGGGGCCGGAGGACGCCAGGTCGGCGGACAGGTCGCCGGGAGATGCCGAGCCACCGGAGGACTCCGCAGCGCCGGAGGACGCCGAGAGGCCGGCAGGGGCCAGGTCGCCGGAGGACGCTCCGGTGCCCGTAGGTGCCGAAGGTTGGGAGGTCGGGTCGGGCGTGTTCTCCGCGGTGGCCGCGGCTTCGACGGTTCCGTCGCCGCGGCGTGCGGTGGACTGCGCGCGCCGCAAGGCGTCCCGTGCGGCGTCGCCGGGACGGTTCACCGCGCCGGCCTGGTCCCCCGGCACGGGTTCGCGGTGGTCCGCGGATTCGGGTCGCCGGGTCTGCTGTTCCCGGGCGGCGCGCAGGGCCCGGCGTGCCGCGTCGGCGGGGCGCTCGTCCATCAGGCCTCCCTCCGCAGCGAGACCAGGTCGGACAGCTCCCGGTCGGTCAGCTCCGTGAGCGCCGACTCGCCCCCGCCGAGGATCGCGTCGGCCAGGGCGCGCTTGGCGGCGAGCATCTCGGCGATGCGGTCCTCCACGGTGCCCTCGGTGATCAGGCGGTGCACCTGGACCGGCTGGGTCTGGCCGATGCGGTAGGCGCGGTCGGTGGCCTGTTCCTCGACCGCCGGGTTCCACCAGCGGTCGAAGTGGACGACGTGGCCCGCGCGGGTGAGGTTCAGGCCCGTGCCCGCCGCCTTCAGGGACAGGACGAGGACGGGGGTCGCGCCACTCTGGAAGCGGTCCACCATGCGCTCGCGCTCCGGGACCGGCGTACCGCCGTGGAGCAGGTCCACGGGGACCGCGCGGGTGGTGAGGTGGGAGGTGATCAGGCGGGCCATGCCGACGTACTGGGTGAAGACCAGCGCCGAGCCGTCCTCGGCGAGCAGGGTGTCCAGCAGCTCGTCGAGGAGCGCCAGCTTCCCGGAGCGCGCCGCCGGCCCGTCGCCGCCGCGGGCGTGTTCCTCCTTGAGGTAGAGCGCGGGGTGGTCGCAGATCTGCTTCAGCGAGGTCAGCAGTTTCAGGACCAGTCCGCGCCGGGCCATGCCGTCCGCCGTCTCGATGGCGAGCATCGACTCGCGCACCACGGCCTCGTACAGCGCGGCCTGCTCGCGGGTGAGCGGGACCGGGTGGTCCGTCTCGGTCTTCGGCGGCAGCTCGGGGACGATGCCGGGGTCGGACTTCCTGCGGCGCAGCAGGAAGGGGCGCACCAGGCGGCCCAGGCGCCGCACCGCCTCCTCGTCCTCACCGGTCTCCACCGCGCGGGCGTGCCGGGCGCGGAAGGACTTGAGCGGGCCGAGGAGCCCGGGGGTGGTCCAGTCGAGCAGGGCCCACAGTTCGGACAGGTTGTTCTCCACAGGGGTGCCGGTGAGGGCCACGCGCGCGGGGGACGGGATCGTCCGCAGCGCCTTCGCGGTCGCCGAGTACGGGTTCTTGACGTGCTGGGCCTCGTCGGCGACAACCATGCCCCAGGGCTGCTCGGCCAGCCGGGGTGCCGTGGACCGCATCGTGCCGTACGTGGTGAGCACGAAGCCGCCGTCGAGGCCGTCCAGGGTGCGGTCCTGGCCGTGGAAGCGGCGGACGGGGACGCCGGGGGCGAACCGGGTGATCTCCCGCTGCCAGTTGCCCAGCAGGGAGGCCGGGCACACCACCAGGGTGGGTTCGCGGTGCGCCCGTTTCAGGTGCAGGGCGATGACGGTGACCGTCTTGCCGAGGCCCATGTCGTCGGCGAGGCAGCCGCCGAGGCCGAGGGAGGTCATGAGATCGAGCCAGGCCAGGCCGCGCAGCTGATAGTCGCGCAGGGTGGCGTCGAGGCCCGGCGGCGGTTCGGCGGGGCGTACGCCGGCCGTGAGCCTGTCCCGCAGGGTCGCCAGCGCGCCGACGGGCACCGCCTCGATCATCTCGCCGTCGACTTCCGCGGTGCCGGTGAGGGCGACGGAGAGCGCGTCGACCGGGTCGAGCAGTCCGAGGTCGCGCTTGCGGGCCTTGCGGACGAGGGCCGGGTCGACGAGCACCCAGCGGTCCCGCAGCCGCACCACCGGGCGGTGGGCCTCGGCGAGCGCGTCCATCTCGGCGTCGCTGAGCGGGTCGCCGCCGAGCGCCAGCTGCCAGCGGAACCGCAGCAGGTCCTCGCTCTCGAAGAAGCCGGTGCCGTCCTTGGCGGAGCCCGGCGCGGGGCGCACCACCGCGGTTGCCGTGAGGTCCTGGGCCAGGTCGCGCGGCCAGTGCACGGCGACGCCCGCCGCGGCGAGCCGGGTCGCGGCCACGCCGAGCAGGTCGCTCACCTCGCTCTCGGAGAGGGCGAGGACGTCGGGCACCTCCTGTTCGGAGAGCCGGTCCAGCGGGGGCCAGACGCGGGCCGCGCGCCGTACTGCCAGGGCGGCGTCCACGCGTGCGCGTGGGCCGAACGCCAGGTCCGCCTCGCCCGCCCACAGGGCCGCCGCGTCGGCGACGAGGGTGGGGTCGGCGAGACTGTGCACCTGGACGATCGCCGCGCCCGCACGGCGGGCCGCGCCGTCCCCTTCGTCGGCGGCGTCGGCGTCGAACAGGCCGTGCGCGGGCAGGTCCAGGCGGAGTGAGACGCGTACGCCCGCGTCCATGCCGGCGGCGACCTCGGCCGCCCAGTCGTGGGCGTGCGGCAGGCTCTGCGGTGCGTGGGCGGCGAAGGGTTTGCCGCAGGTGTGGGGCGCGGCCGGGGTGCGGGGCAGGGTGTCGGCGACCGCGTCGAGGAAGGTGCGCAGCAGCGCCTCCGGTTCGGGCAGCCGGAGCGGGCCCGGGCCGGGCAGCGGGGCCGCGTGGCCCTCGTGGGGCAGGGCGGCGGCGATCGCGCGCAGGTGGGCGATGTCGTCCGGGTCGAGGGGCCCCGCGCGCCAGGCGTCGTGCCCGGTGGCGGTCAGACCGGGCAGCAGCCGTCCACGGGCGACGAGCCGCAACGCGTGCAGGGCGGCGGCGCCCCAGCAGGCCGCGGCGGGATGCGCCGCCGGATCGTGCCGTGCCCGCACGAGGTGCGGCAGCGCGTCCTCGACCGGCAGCGACAGCGCGGGCACGCTCCTGCGCCGGACCACCGCCCCGTGCCGCCGCACGACAGTGAGCTCCGTGCGCAGGGACGTGTCGCCGCCCGGGTGCGGCCCGGGCGTGGTCGTCATCCCCTGACCGGCGCGCTCCGAACGGGCGCCGGTCGTTCGCCCGGTGCCGTCCGCGGGATCGGCGGCGGGGGCGCCCCCCGCCCATACGTCGCCGCTCGGGTCCCAGAAGGCGATGCGGCTGTCGCGGGGAAGGGGGGCGGGGAGGAAGACGGCGGCGAGGCGCGGGGACACGGACTCCGTGTGCGCCGCGCTGTCCGTCGCTTCGACCGCCGTGTCGCTCATACGTCCTGTCACCTCCCGCTCGTCGTCCGGCCCAGTCGTCCTCGACTGTACGGGCGGGGTCTGACAATCGGCTCCGGCGGCCCGGGCGGGGCCACGGTCGGCATCAGGGGACGGTGCGGGAGACGACGTAGACCATCGGCAGGACCGGGTTGGACAGGTTCACGACCACGTCCTGCGTGGGGGCGGGGTTCTTCTGGCTGTGGGTGAGACCCCACCAGGGGCCGGAGCTGGTGAAGGTCCAGCCGGTGGTCTTCTTGTCCCGGACGCCGACGGTGACGGCGCCCTCCTTCAGGTCGCTCCGGTTGGCTCCCATGGCCTCCAGGAAGGAGGTGAGGCCCGGTTCGGTGGTCCGGAACTGGACGTAGAGACGGCTGGTCTTCCAGTTGTTCGTCTCGTAGGAGGAGACCATGTCGGCCGGGTGCGGGATCGGCACCTGGTAGAGGCGGCGCTGGACCTTGGACGGGTAGCCGGGCGCGAGGCCCTTCGCCGCGTAGCGGGCCTCCTTGTCCTTGCCGCTGTCGCGGCTCTGGTTGGCGGAGATCACCAGGTAGCCGGCCGGGACGCCGATGAGCAGCCCGATGATCAGCAGCGTGAGGGCCCTGCGGCGGTTGCGGCGCCGGCGGTCCTCAACCCGTGGGGGCCGTCCGTCCGGCGGCGCCGCCTGCCGCGGCAGCGACATCGTCACAGCGCCTCCTGGGCCGCGCGCCGCGCCTGCGCGTACCGCTCGTAGCGCTCGTACCGCTCGACCCGGCGCCGCTTGGCGCGCCGGAAGCGGCGGGCGACCAGCCGGGCGAGGTCGGCGGCGCCGACCATGCCCGCCTCGGGGCCCAGCTG
This sequence comes from Streptomyces cyslabdanicus, assembly GCF_052663305.1. NCBI lineage: Bacteria > Bacillati > Actinomycetota > Actinomycetes > Kitasatosporales > Streptomycetaceae > Streptomyces > Streptomyces cyslabdanicus. The sequence goes on along the minus strand of NZ_JBQRUW010000018.1, from coordinate 53,626 downwards.
GGCGCGTGCGATACGGGCCTCGGGTCGGTAGCCGCGGCCGGTGAGGTGCCGTTTGAAGGCGTCCCGCGCGGGGCCGATCAGCAGGTCGTCGGCCGCGGAGACCCCGCCGCCGATGACGAAGCAGGACGGGTCGAGGGCGGCGGCCAGGTTGGCGATGCCGACGCCGAGCCACTGGCCGATGTCCTCGAGCAGTTCGACGCACATGGCGTCGCCCTCGCGGGCCAGCTCGGTGATCATCGGCCCGGTGATGTCGGCGATGTTCCCCTTGACGTGCTCGATGATCCCGTAGGCGACCGGGGAGTCGGCCGCGGCCAGCTCCCGCGCCTCCCGCACCAGGGCGTTGCCCGAGCTGTACTGCTCCCAGCAGCCGCGGTTGCCGCACGGGCAGCGGTGGCCGCCGGGCACGACCTGCATGTGGCCGAACTCTCCGGCGACACCGAATTTCCCCCGCTTGACCTGGCCGTCCTCCAGGATCGCGCCGCCGATCCCGGTGCCGAGCGTGATCATGACGAGGTGGTCCTCGTCGCGGCCCGCGCCGAAGCGCCACTCGGCCCAGGCGGCGGCGTTGGCGTCGTTGTCGACCAGGACAGGCACGGACAGGCGTTCGGAGAGGCGGTCGCGCAGGGGTTCGTTGCGCCAGGACAGGTGGGGGGCGAACAGCACGCGGTTGCGGTCGGCGTCGACCCAGCCGGCCGCGCCGATGCCGACCGCGTGCACGTCGTGCCGGTCGGACAGGTCCAGGACCAGTTCGACGATGGTGTCCTCGACGACCCGCGGGCTCTTGGACTTGTCCGGGGTCTCCGTGCGGAGCCGCTCCAGGATGTTGCCGTCGGCGTCGACGACGCCCGCCATCACCTTGGTGCCGCCGATGTCGATGCCCACCGTGGGGACGCGGGGTGCGGTCAGGTGGGAGCGCCGCTCCCGGGTACCGACCGTGCGCAGTACGGGGGCGCGGCGGGAGCCGATGGGAGCGGTGAGGTCGCGGTAGGTGCTCATCGGGCCCGATTCTGCCGCACGGTGGGTAAGGGCTTCGTACGGGGCACCGAGGGGCCGGTGCCCGGTTTGTACGGGATGCTGACGTGTGGGGTTCGTCGCGCCCGCGTTGCGGAGCGGCATGATGCCACAACCCCGCGGGCCCTCACTCCCCTTGCAGCTCATGGCGTAGATCGTCCAGGTCGCTGCCGCCGGCCATCTGCCGGGTCAGCTCGTCCAGGGTGATCGCGTCCCGTGTGTGGTGGCCGACCATGGTGCCCCGCCTCAGCAGGACGAATCGGTCACCTACAAGGTACGCGTGATGCGGGTTATGGGTGATCAGCACCACACCCAGCCCCTGGTCCCGGGCCGCCGCCACATACCTCAGCACCACGCCCGACTGCTTCACGCCGAGCGCGGCGGTCGGCTCGTCCAGAACGAGCACCTTCGCGCCGAGGTACACCGCGCGCGCGATGGCGACGCACTGGCGTTCGCCACCCGACAGGGTGCCGATGGGCTGGTCGACGTCGCGCAGGTCGATTCCCATCCGCAGCAGTTCGGCCCGTGCCGTCCTGCGCATGAGGTCGACGTCCAGGCGCTTGAAGGGGCCCACCCCCTTGCGGGGCTCGGAGCCGAGGAAGAAGTTCCGCCAGACCGGCATGAGGCCGACGACCGCCAGGTCCTGGTACACCGTGGCGATGCCCCGGTCCAGCGCGTCGCGCGGCGAGGTGAGCCGGGTCTCCTCGCCCTCGACGCGCAGGACACCGCCGTCGTGCTGGTGCAGTCCCGCGATGATCTTGATCAGGGTCGACTTGCCGGCGCCGTTGTCGCCCAGGACGCAGGTGATCTCCCCGGCGTGGACCTCCAGGCCGACGTCCCCCAGGGCACGGACACCGCCGTAGCGCTTGCTGACGCCGGACAGCTCCACGAGTGCCGTGCGTGCTTCGCTCCGCGTCACTTGGTGGCCTCCGCCCGCCTGCGGACCCAGGTGTTGAGCAGGGTCGCGAGGAGCAGCATCGCTCCGAGGAAGAACTTGAACCAGTCGGGGTTCCACTCGGCGAAGACGATGCCCTTGCTGGTCATGCCGAACAGGAGAGCTCCGACCGCCGAGCCGATGGCGCTGCCGTAGCCGCCGGTGATCAGGCAGCCACCGATCACGGCGGCGATGATGTAGATCAGCTCGTTGCCGACGCCCTCGCCGGACTGCACCGCGTCGAAGGAGAAGAGCAGGTGCTGCCCGCAGATCCAGGCGCCGAGGCCCACGCCCATGTAGAGCCCGGTCTTGGTTCCGGTGACCGGTACGCCGACCGCGCGGGCCGCGTCCTCGTTGCCGCCGACCGCGAAGATCCAGTTGCCGGTGCGGGTGCGCAGCAGGATCCAGGAGGCGAGGGCGACCAGTCCGAGCCACCACAGGATGGTGACCTTGATGTCGACGCCGCCGACGGTGAGCGTCGAGGCGAACACCGCGCGGGCGCTGGAGAAGCCCTCCATGTCGCCGATCGTCTTGGTGGAGACGGTGCCGTCGATCAGCTTGGTGAAACCGAGGTTCATCCCGGTCAGCATCAGGAAGGTGCCCAGGGTGACGATGAAGCTGGGCAGCCGGGTGCGGGTCAGCACGAAGCCGTTGAAGGCGCCGATCGCCAGGGTGACCAGCAGCGACACGCCGACCCCGACCCAGACGTTCGCGGTCGTCTGGTAGCTGAACATCGAGGAGACCAGCGCGGAGGACGTCACCATGACGCCCGCCGACAGGTCGAACTCCCCGCCGATCATCAGCAGCGCGACCGGGACCGCCATGATGCCGATCGTCGAGGACGCGTACAGGACGGTGCTGAGGCTGGAGGCGCGCAGGAAGCCGTCGGCGGCGCAGGCGAAGAAGACGAGGACGGCGATCGCGCCGACGACCGAGCCGAGCTCGGGGCGGGTGAGCAGTCTGCGCAGCGCCGGGGTCGGCAGAATCGTTTCAGCAGCGGGGGTCTCGGCGTCGGCGGCGGGCCGGTCCGTACTCGTCCCGCTCATCGGGTGCCCCGCTTCGTGTACTCCTCCAGCGCGGCCGCCTGGTCCTTGGTGACGATCTGCGGGCCGGTGAGCACCGGCCGGCCTCCGCCGAGGACGTCGCCGTTGTACTTGTAGAGCCAGAGCAGGTCGACGGCCTGGTAGCCCTGGAGGTAGGGCTGCTGGTCGACGGCGAAGCCGAGCGTGCCGTCCCTGAGCTCCGCGGCGACCTTGGCGTTCAGGTCGAAGGTGTCGACCTCGGCCCTGCTGCCGGCGTCGGCCCTCGCCTTGACGGCGGTGTCCGCGTACGGGGCGCCGAGCGTCACGACCGCGTCGACGGACTTGTCCGCCTGGAGCTTGGCGCCGATCGTGGCCTGCACGTCGGGCATGTTGGTGCCGTTGACGTAGAGGTTGTCGACCGTGCCGGAGAAGGTCTTCGCCACCCCGGCGCAGCGCTGCTCGTGCCCGACGTTGCCCTGTTCGTGCAGGACGCAGAGCACCTTCTTCTTCCCGCGCTCGTTCAGCTCCTGCCCGACGGCCTCACCGGCGAAGGTCTCGTCCTGGCCGACGTGCGTGAGGGCGCCGTACGCCTTGGACTGCGCCGATCCGGAATTGACCGTGATCACCGGGATACCGGCCTTCTCGGCGCGGGCCACGGCGGCCTTGAGCGCGTCGGGCTTGGCGAGGGTGACGATGATGCCGTCGACCTTCTTGTCCACCGCGGCGTCCACGAGCTGCGCCTGCTGCTGGGCCTCGGCGTCGTGCGAGTACAGGAAGTTGATGTTGTCCTTGACCGCGGCCTGCTTGGCACCGCTCTGCACGATGTCCCAGAACGTGTCACCGTCCCCGGAGTGCGTGATCATCGCGAAGGTCCAGCGGGGGGTGTCCACCGCGGCCCCGCCCTGGGCCGCCGCGGCCTTGCGGGCGTCCTCCGCCCGCTTGCCGCCGGTGCTGCTGCATCCCGCAAGCGACAGGGACAGTGCCCCTGCCAGCGCGATGACTACCCAGGTTGGAAACCGTGCCACGAGGCCGTGCCCTTCTCGCTGTGCCCGAACGTACGCGAGGGGCCGATGGCGATCCCACCAGCCCCGAACGTTCCATTATCGGACACCGGAATCCTTGGTTCCGCGGGCGGGGAGCGGTGACGGGTCACATTGTCCGGACATGACGAGGGGCGGCCGGAGCGCACCGGTGCCGCCGGGGGCGGGGCGGGGGCGGGGCGGTCAGGGTCGTACGGGGAGGCCAGGGACGTACGAAGGGGTCAGGGACGTACGAGGAGCTGGAACTCGAAGGAGTAGCGGGAGGGCCGGTAGGTGTGCGTGCCGTACTCCACCGCGCGGCCGGTGTCGTCGAAGGTGGTGCGCTGCATGGTGAGCAGCGGGGCGCCCTCGGCCTCGGCGAGCCGCTCGGCCTCCGCGGGCTCGGCGGCGCGGGCGCCGATGCACTGGCGGGCGCTGTGCAGGGTGATCCCGGCGGCGCGCATCAGCCGGTACAGGCCGGTGGCCTCCAGCTGGCCGGTGTCCAGGTCGAGCAGTCCGGGCGGCAGGTAGTTGGTCATGTACGCCATCGGCTCGCCGTGGGCCAGGCGCAGCCGTTCGACGCGGTGGACCTCCTCGCCCTCGGCCACCCCGAGGGCTGCGGCGACCTCGGGGGAGGCCGGGACCACCGTGTTGACCAGGACCTTCGTCGCCGGAAGCTGCCCGGCCGCCTCCAGGTCGTCGTAGAGGCTGCTCAGCTCCAGCGGGCGCCTGACCCGGCTGTGCACGACCTGCGTGCCGACACCGCGGCGGCGTACCAGGAGGCCCTTGTCGACCAGCGACTGGATGGCCTGGCGGACCGTGGGCCGGGACAGGCCGAGCCGTGCGGCGAGCTCGATCTCGTTGCCCAGGAGGCTGCCGGGGGTGAGGCTGCCGTGCTCGATCGCGGCCTCGAGCTGCTGGGACAGCTGGAAGTACAGCGGTACCGGGGAACTCCGGTCCACATGAAGCTCGAGTGGGACGGTGGGGTCCACTTCTGGTTTCGGCACGGCCCGAGCGTAGCTCCGCGGCCCGTTGACGGGAAGTCGTGTAGTCCGATTGTCCGGACAAGCGGATTGACAGGGTCCGGGGTCCGCCCTCACTTTGTTTCCATGCGCATCGGGGTCATCGGAACGGGCCGCATAGGCACCATCCACGCGAACACACTCAGCCGGCACCGCGAGGTCGGCTCACTGATCCTCACGGACGCCGATCCGGGGCGGGCACAGGCGCTCGCCCTGCGGCTCGGCGAGACGGCGGCCCCGGGGGTGGACGAGATCTTCACCTGGGGCGTGGACGCGGTCGTGATCACCACGGCGACCTCGGCCCACGCCGAACTGATCGGCCGGGCGGCGCGGTCGGGGCTGCCGGTGTTCTGCGAGAAACCGATCGCCCTGGATCTGCCGGGCACGTTACAGGCGCTCGCCGAGGTCGAAGCCGCCGGCACGGTGCTTCAGATGGGCTTCCAGCGCCGCTTCGACACGGGCTACGCGGGCGCGCGCGAGGCGGTGCGGTCGGGACGGCTCGGCCGTCTGCACACGGTCCGCGCGCTCACCTCCGACCAGGCACCGCCGCCGCCCGAGTGGCTCCCGCTGTCCGGCGGGCTGTTCCGGGACACCCTGATCCACGACTTCGACGTGCTGCGCTGGGTGACGGGCCGCGAGGTCGTCAGCGTGTACGCGGCCGGGTCCGACGCGGGCCCCGCGATGTTCCGCGCGGCGGGCGACGTCGACACCGGTGCGGCAGTGCTCACCCTCGACGACGGCACGCTCGCCACCGCCACCGCGACCCGCCTCAACGGCGCGGGCTACGACGTGCGCATGGAACTGGCCGGGGAGCGGGACCAGATCGTGGTCGGCCTCGACGACCGCACGCCGATCGCGTCCACCGAGCCGACCGGCCCACCGGCCGCGGACAAGCCGTGGCCCGACTTCCTGGAACGCTTCGGCCCCGCCTACGAGGCCGAACTGGCCGCGTTCGTACAGGTGCTGCACGGTGAGCGCCCCAACCCGTGCGACGGCCGCGAGGCCCTGCAGGCCCTGCGCATCGCCGAGGCCTGCGAGATCTCCCGCCGTGAACACCGCCCGGTGAGCCTGGCGGAGATCCCGGGCGGCGACCGGGCGATCTACCGGTGACGGACCGACAGCCACGTTGACCGCCACCCGTCCGCAGGCGCCGCCGCCGACAACCCCCGGCCCGTCCAGTGGAAGAATCGGCGATCATGCGTGCCGCCTATGTCGAACAGCTGGGGTCACCCGACGTCATCCGCTTCGGTGAGTTGCCCGCTCCCGTGCCGGGGCCGGGTGAGGTGCTGGTGGACGTGGTGGCCACCACGGTCAACCCGGTGGACACCTTCGTCCGGTCGGGGCTGTTCCGCACACCGCTGCCGTTCCCGTTCGTGGTCGGACGCGACCTGGTGGGAACGGTGGCGTCCGCGGGCTCCGGTTTCGCCGTCGGCGAGACGGTGTGGTGCAACAGCCTCGGCCACGACGGCCGGCAGGGAGCGGCCGCCGAACAGGCCGTGGTGCCCGCCGACCGCCTCTACCGGCTGCCGGCGGGCGTGCGCCCGGAGGAGGCGGTGGCCGTGTTCCACCCCGCCGCGACCGCGTATCTCGCCCTCTTCACACACGGCGGACTGCGCCCCGGCGAGACGGTCCTGGTCGGCGGCGCGGCCGGCAACGTGGGCGGCGCGCTGGTGGAGTTCGCGTACCGGGCGTACGCGCGGGTCCTCGCCACGGCCGCGCCGCACGACCACGAGCACGTCCGGTCCCTGGGCGCGGCGGAGGCGGTGGACTACCACGCCCCCGACCTCGCGGTGCGGCTGACGCGGCTCGCCCCGTCCGGCGTCGGCGTCCACGTCGACACCTCGGGACGCAACGACCTGAGGACCGCGGTCGACCTCCTCGCCCACCGCGGTCGCATCGTCGTCCTGTCCGGCGCCCGCGACGAGCCGACCCTGCCGGTCGGCCCGCTCTACATGAAGGACGGCTCCCTGCGCGGCTTCGCCATCTCCAACGCCACGGCCGCGGAGCTGGCCGAGGCGGCGGCCGCCGTCAACGACCTCCTGGCCTCCGGCGGACTGCGGCCCCGTTCGGTCGAGTACCACCCCCTGAGCGCCGCGGCGGAGATCCACCGGCGCATGGAGTGGGGCGAACTCCACGGGCGGCGTGCGGTGCTCCGTCCCTGACCGGAGCCGCCGGGCGCCCATCACCGGGATGGGGTGGCGGACCACGACGGCCTCCCCCGGCCCGATGAAGCAGACGCCGCCAGGACGGTCCGAGGCGCCGCCGCCAGAGCAACCGTCGGGGCCGGCACGACGACCCCGGCACCGCGAGGGAACCCCGCACGCCAGTTCACCCACCGCCCACTCCTTCTCCACCGGATGCCCACAAGCTTGACCTGGCTATGACAGAATCCGCCGACACCTCACGGCGCCACAGGAGTGCGATGGACGGTCGTATACCCGCAGGACCGCAGGTCTCGGCGGTCCGCACCTGGCTGCTCGTCGCGGCCATGTCCGCTCTCGCCCGGCTTCCTCTGTTCGGCCCCGTTCTCCTGATCGCGGCCGCGGGGGTGGCCTGGGGGTTCTGGCAGTTGGCCGCACTGTCGGTCCTGTGGATGCTGCCGGCCCTGCGCCAGGTCCTCCTGCCCGACGCCCTGCCGGGCAGGGCGGTACAGCCGGACGACCAGCCGGAACTGGCGGCCCTGGTACGGGACGTGGCCGCGCGGACCGGATTCGGTGCTCCGCTGCTGGTGCGGATCCTCCCGGAGCCGGTGGTGCTCACGTGCCGCGTGCGGGTCACGGGGGGACACGCCTACGCGCTGCTGCTCGGGCTGCCGCTGGTCCGGGCACTCTCGGCCACCCAACTGGCCGCGGTGATCGCGCACGAACTGGCCCACCAGCGCCACTTCGACGACCGTCGCTCCCGTGCCCTGCTCGCGGCACGCGGTGCGCTCGCCGAACGGCTGGAGTGGCGCGTGCGGCCGCCGGCCCCCTTGGCCGTTCCCCTGCTGCGGGCGACCCAACCATGGTTCTGGCAGGTGGAGTTGTCGGCCGACGCCGAGGCCGCTCGGGTGGTCGGCGGTACGGCGGTGCGCGAGGCCGTCGAGCAGGTCGCCGTGATCGAGACGGCTTTCGGCGGGATCGCGCAGGACTGGGTGGAGGACCTGGTCGAGGACGGCACGTACCCGGTGGACCTCTACGAGGCGTTCGACCTCGCCCTCCAGGATCCGCTGGTGCGGGGCCGGGCCGTCCACGAGGACGCCGAGGACCAGGCCCTGGACGTCCACGCGGCGTCCGCCCACCCGCCGTCGGCCGTGCGGATGGCCGCGCTGCCGCACTCCGGCAGTCATGCGGGGTACGGCTCGGCTCCGCTCGGCCTGCGGGACGCCGAGGCGGTCGCCCGGTGGTGCGTCCAACGCCTGGCCTGCGCGGACGGACCCGGTGGGACGCTCCAGGAGGGCGGCGGCGTCCGGGGCAGCGCTCTGCGGCCCGAGGACCTGAAGCCCGTGCGCCTGCTTGAACTCGACCCCGACAGGTTCCGCCTCCCTGCCGACGGCGGCCCCGGCGCGGCCGCGCTGCGGGCCGCGACCGGGCGGTCCTCCCCCGTCCGGGCCCTGCACGCGGCGCTGGACGCCGTCGCCGCCGCCGACTGGTACCGCCTGGCCCGCCGGATCGACTCTGGACTTCGGTGGCGGCCGGCCGCCGTGCGCAAGGCGGTCGGCCGCCAGGTCCTGGCCGGTGCCATGGGAGCGGCCCTGGCGCCGTTGCTGCTGGAGGCCGGCTGGTCCTACGCCGGCCGTTGGATGAGCACCGTGCTCAGGGCGCCGGACGGCGCGGTCGTCGACCTGTACGAGGTGCTCGTCACGGCCGTGGACGGCGGCGACCCGGCGCCCGTCCACGCCCTGCTGGAGAAGGCCGGGACCCAGAAGGCGGAGAGAACATGAGACGCCCCGGCCCCGCCCTGCGCGTCGCCCTGCTGGGCGTGACGGCCACCCTGACCGGATTCGCCCTGCTCGCCGGCTGGCTGGGTTTCCACGCGTACGCCTACGACAAGGCTCGCGAGCGCGCCACGGCCCGCACCACCGGCGTGGTCGTCGAGGACGGTATCGGGCAGGACGAGGACATCCGGGTGCGCTGGAGGGACCGCACGGGCCGGGAACACGTGCAGCGCTTCGGAATCTACGACACCGACCGCTACGCCAAGGACCGTGACTTCGCCGTCGTCTACGACCCGGACGAGGCGAACCCGCGGGGCTTTCCCGGCGACCCGGAGGAGACGTCCGCCGAGGACGACCTGCTCGTCCCCATCCTGCTCGCCGGGATCGCGGCCGCCGTGCTGTGCTCGGTGTGGGCCCGGCGTGGGGTGCGGTTCCGGCGGGCGGCGCGGCGGCCGGGCCGCCCGATGACCGCGACGGTGCACTTCGGTGTCCGGCCCGTCTCCGCGCAGGCGCTGTCGGAAACCCTGTGGCTGGCGCTCACCGAGGCGGGCGGGAGCGACCGGCCGAAGGCCTGGCAGCGGATCATGTGGCATCCCGCCCTCGACGATCTCCGCGGCCCGGTCGAGGTGAGCGCCCATCACCGAGCGGGCTCGCGCGGGGCGGTGGTGGTGCGGCTGCCGGACGGCACCCGGCTGGTGCCGCTGGGGCGCCTGCGGCGCCGTGCGCCGCGGCGCGTGTTCCTGGACGAGTACGCGGCGGTCCGTACGACGTTGAAGGACTCCTTCACCCCAGTCGACACCGCGGCGCTCTCCGCGCGGCCCTGGTGGTGGACGGGTGCACAGGGGGCCGCCGGCGGACTCGTCATGGGCGGCGTGGCGGGGGCCTTCCTCATCGGCGGGACCGCGGTGGCCGCCGTGGGCATGGCACTGTGCGCGGCCACGCTGCTCGCCGCACTGTGGGCGCTGAGCGCTCCGCTTCCCTGACCCGCACCGCCACCGGCGGCACGCACGACACCCACGGCGGCCGCCTGGCACACCCGCCCCGTCCGGGGCGGGTCCGGGCAGCAACTCGCCCCGCGGCCGGTGTGCGAGGGGGGTCCGCGGGGCGAGGGTGTGCGGTGGACGCGTGGTTCAGCAGCCGAAGTTGACGAGCTTGAACGTGACGTAGTGGTCCGCGGTGTAGTAGTCCTCCCGGGTCTTCTGGCCGGTGACTATGCGTCGGGCGCCACGGTCGGAGGCGCCGGGGGTGACGACCGTGTACTCGTGGTAGTACCCGTTCGACTGCTGGGGCAGGACACCTTCGCGGTTCTGGAAGACGACGCCGTCCTGGGAATACGGGAACGGACCGCCCTTGTCGATCAGACGGAGCGTGTCGTACGCCTGGGAGGGCAGCGCGCTGTAGCAGATGCTGCCGACCGCGGTCGCGGCGGCGTCAGCCGGGGCGGCGGCGACGGTACCGCCGACGAGGAGGGCGGACAGGAGGGCGCCGGCGGCGCCGATGCGGGTGCTGCGTGGGGGGAATCTCATGCGCCCATCATGACGCGCGTAGACACGGACATGTCAATGACAGGTTCATGGAATTCACCGTCAAGTTCGGTGAATTCGCGGGACGTTAATCCAGGCACGAGCCCTGCCTGGGGCGGGCGGGGCGTGCCGGTCCGTGCGGCCGGCCCGCCCCGCGGGTACGGACGGTCAGCCGCCCAGTTCCTGGTGGCGGGCCGCCAGAGCGGCCGCGCCCTGCTCGGTCAGCGCGCCGAACAGGCGGAGCCGGGAGATGCCCCCGTCCGGGAAGATGTCCACGCGCGCGTGCGTGCCGACGGCCACCGCGGGCAGCACGAAGCGGTGGTTGGTGTCGGGCTGGAGCCGGGTGCGCGGCAGGATCTCCGTCCACTCGCCGTCCTCACTGTCCTTGACAGAGACCGACGCCCAACCCGCGCTGTTGCCCTTGAGGTAGGCGGTGTCGATCTCCAGGGCGCGGATCCCGGTGTGCCCGGCGAGGCGGTAGCTGATCCAGTCGTGGCCCCGGTCACGGCGGCGGCGGGTCTCCCAGCCGTCGTCCATCTTGCGGGAGCGGCCCGGCTGGATGGTGTTGGTGGCGGGCGAGTAGAAGAGGTTGGAGGCGTCCTCGACGCTGCCGCCGTTCTCCAGCGCCACCACGTCGAAGGTGCCGAGCGCGGCCAGCCACGCCGGGTCGGGCACGACCTCGCCGTACACCCGCAGGCGCGCGATGCCGCCGTCGGGGTGCTGCTTGAGACGAAGGTGCGTGAAGCGCTGCTCGGCGTTCACCTCGAAGCCGTTGGCCGCGTGGCCGCCGACCTCGGTGCGCGGGACGAGGGTCGTCCACTTGACGTCGCCGGCGAGGAGTTCCTCGGGCGTGGGGGCGCCGTCGACCGAGGTGCCCTCGACGGAGACGGCCTGCGGGTAGTTGCCGCGGAAGTGGGCGGTGTCCACGACGACGCCGCGGACGACGCCGGGCGCGCCGAGCCGGATCAGCGCCCAGTCGTGGTCGTCCTCGGTGGGCCAGGGGTGCTCGGCCGACACACCGCGCCGGCGACGGGTCTCCCAGCCGTCCATGACCTTGCCCTTGTGCCCGAAGTCCTCGGGGTCGAACTCGGCGCGCTCGGGCACCAGCAGGTTCTCGCGCTGGGCGAAGAACTCGTCGTTGGCGGCGATGACGCCCGCGCCGAGCCGGCGGTCGGCCAGGTTGGCGTGCCTGGCGAAGGGAAGGTCGGTCGTACGGTAGTCGGCGTAGGGGTCGCCGCCGCCGTAGGGGTTCGCGTCGCCGGTGAAGCTCAGGGTCGCCGTCACGGTGATCAGTTCGTCCTTTCCAGGAGTCGGCCGGTGGGTTCGGTGAAGTGGTCCTCGAGCGCGGGGTCGTAGACGCGTTCGCCGCGCAGCCAGGTGGATTTCACGACGCCGCGCAGGGTCCTGCCCGCGTACGCGGTGATGCGGTTGCGGTGCTGGAGCGCGGCGGGGTCGACGGTGAAGGTCTCGTCGGTGGCCAGGACCGCGAAGTCCGCGTCCCGGCCGGGCGCGATGGCGCCCTTGCGGTCCAGACCGGCGAGGTGCGCGGTGCGTTCGGACATCCAGCGGACCACGTCCTCGATGCCGTGCCCGCGCCGGGACGCTTCGGTCCAGATGGCGGACAGGCTGAGCTGGAGCGAGGAGATGCCGCCCCAGGCGGTGGCGAAGTCGGAGGTCTTGAGGTCCACGGTGGACGGCGAGTGGTCGGTGACGACGCAGTCGATGGTGCCGTCGGCGAGCGCGGCCCAGAGCAGGTCCTGGTTGGCGGCCTCGCGGATCGGCGGGCAGCACTTGAACTCGCTGGCCCCGTCGGGCACTTCCTCGGCGGTGAGGGTGAGGTAGTGCGGGCAGGTCTCGACGCTGAGACGGACGCCCTCGCGCTTGGCGGCGGCGATCAGCGGCAGCGCGCCGGAGGAGGACAGGTGCAGGATGTGGACCCGCGCGCCGAGCCGGCCGGCCAGGGCGACGAGACCCTCGATGGCGCTGTCCTCGCAGGCCTGGGGGCGGGTCCGGAGGAAGTCGGCGTACTTCGGGCCGCTCAGCCGGGGGGCGATCCCGAGTTCGTGCGGATCCTCCGCGTGCACGATGAGCAGCCCGCCGAAGCCCGCGATCTCCGCCATGGAGGCGGTCAGCTGGTCGTGGTTCAGCTCGGGGAACTCGTCGACCCCGGACGGGGACAGGAAGCACTTGAAGCCGAAGACGCCCGCGTCGTGCAGGGGCCGCAGGTCCTTGACGTTGTCCGGGAGCGCGCCGCCCCAGAACCCGACGTCGATGTGCGCCTTGCTGCGGGCCACCTCCCGCTTGACACGCAGATGTTCGACGGTGGTCGTCGGCGGCAGCGAGTTGAGGGGCATGTCGACGAGGGTGGTGATGCCTCCGGCGGCGGCCGCCCGGGTGGCGGTCCAGAAGCCCTCCCAGTCGCTGCGCCCGGGGTCGTTCACATGGACATGGGTGTCGACGAGGCCGGGCAGCAGCGCGTCGTCGCCGACGTCCTCCAGCCGCGCCCCCGCCGGCACCTCGGCGTCGTGGGGCAGTACGGCCGCGATCCGGCCGTCGGCGACGGTGACGGACGCGGGGCGCACGCCCTCGGGGGTGACGACGCGTGTGGAGCGCAGTACGAGCTGTACGTCGGGCAACGGACGCCCCTCCTCTGGTGCTGTTCCTCTGTTCACTGTCGTTCACCTTCACTGTCGCCCACCCGCGAAATTCCGGAGAGCGGAAACGACTTTCCTGTAGACGGAGTCTTCATGGCCGAACCTCGTGAGTCAAGACCTTCTTGGCGGAGCGGACCTGGCCACCGACGGCCCGCGCGGGCCATGCGCGACCCGCGTCGCGCGGCCTGCGTCAACGCGTGCGCGGGGGCCAGTTGACCATCCGCTTGGGCCGCGGCGGCGCGTATGTGCGCACCTTGGAGGTGGACAGGCCCAGCCGGACGAGGGACTCGGCGATCGTCACGGCGGCGGTCACCCCGTCGACGACGGGGACCCCGGTGCGTTCGGCGACGCGCTCGGTGAGGCCGGACATGCCCCCGCAGCCGAGGCAGATCACCTCCGCCCGGTCCTCCTCCACCGCGCGGGCGGCCTGTTCGGCGATCGCCGCGACGGCGGCCTTCTCGTCCCGTTCCAGATCCAGTACGGCGAGCCCGCTGGCGCGCACGGAGGCGCACCGGGCGCTCAGCCCCGCGACCTGGAGGCGTTCCTCGATCAGCGGGACCGTGCGGTCCAGGCTGGTGACGACGGAGTAGGTACGGCCGAGAAACTGGGCGGTGCTCGCGGCGGCCTCGGTGATGTCGACGACGGGTACGTCGAGCAGTTCCTGGAGGCCCTCGCGGCCGTGCTCGCCGTATCCGGCCTGGATCACGGCGTCGAAGGGTTCGGGGTGGGCGCGGACGGTCTCCATCACGGCGACGGCCGCGAGGTAGCTCTCGTAGTTGCCCTCCACGGACTCCGCCCCGAAGGAGGGGGTCAGCGGGACGATCTCGGTGCCGGGTGACGCCGCAGCCGCCGCCTGCTCACCGATCGATTCGGTGATGGACCGGGTGGTGTTGACGTTCACGACGAGGATGCGCATGGTCGGCTTTCTGGGTGGTTCCGCTGGGGTGGTTCCGCTGAGTGGATCTGCCGGGCGGCTCGTGCGCGGCTGGTTCGCGGCTCATTCGGCGGCGACCGCGAGGGCCTCGCCGTCCACGTCCCGGATCAGGACATCGCGGTCGGCGACGGCCGCGTAGAGGGCGGCGGCGAGGATGGCACCGACAAACCAGGAGAAGCCGGCCACCGCGTGGAAGAAGGGCACCAGGGCGAGGACGACGGCGATGGCCGCGGAGGGCACGAAGGCCCAGACGGCCCGCGGGTTGTAGCCGTGGCGGTAGTGGTACTCGCCCCGCGCGTCCTCGGTGTAGAGGTCCGGCACGTTGACCCGGGCCCTGCGCAGCAGCCAGTAGTCGGCCATGATCACGCCGAAGAGCGGCCCGAGCAGGGCGCCGAGCCCGCCGAGGAAGTACTCCACCGCGATCGGGTTGTTGTAGAGGTTCCACGGCGTGATCACCAGGCCGGCGATCGCGCTCACCAGGCCGGCCCGGCGGAAGTTCAGCCGACGCGGGAAGAGGTTGACCAGCGCGTAGATCGGCGCCACGAAGTTGGCCAGCAGGTTGACCGCGACGGTCAGGGCGATGAGGGCGAGCGAGGCCGCCGCCAGCAGGATCATGTTCGGGATGGTGCGGACGATGTCCGTGGGGCTGGTGATGATCTGCCCGTCGAGCTTGAACTGCGCTCCGCAGAGGACCGCCACGATGACGGCGAAGAAGAGCATGTTCACCGGGATGCCGATCACGTTGCCGCGGACGATCGAGGCGCGGCTCCTGGCCGACCGGGTGAAGTCGCAGAAGTTCAGGACGAAGGTCCCGTAGATCACCACCCACAGCGCGGCCGCCTGGAGGACGTGCAGCCACATCGCGCCGCCCACGAGCGGGTGGCCGTCGGACAGGGAGATCGAGCCGCCCGCCCGGAAGAACATCCAGGCGGCCAGGGCGGACATGGTGATCAGGGTGGTGGGCGCGGCGAAGGCCATGTAGCGCCGGATCATCTGCATCCCGTAGCTCACGATGAGGACCTGGAGGAGCCACAGGGCGGTGAAGGTGAGCCAGCCGAGCAGGGTCTGGCCGAGCACGGAATGCGCCTGGAGGCGGCCGAGGCCGGGGAACATGGCCACCAGCAGCGCGCTCAGGACGGAGGAGGCGAGGTAGGTCTGGATGCCGAACCAGGCGATGGCGACGGCGCCGCGGACACCGGCCGGTATCTTCGCGCCCTTGATGCCGAACGCGATGCGGCTCATGACCGGGAAGGGGACGCCCGTTTTGTGTCCCATGAACCCGGACAGGGTGAGCAGGAGGAAGAGCAGAACGGAGGCGAGTGCGAAGGCGGCCAGGATGCCCCACACGTTCAGGCCGAGCGCGAACAGACCGATCGCGAAGGCGTAGTTTCCGAGGCTGTGCACATCATTGGCCCAGAGCGTGAAGACGTTGTAGGCGCCCCAACGGCGCCCTTCTTTCTTCGTGGGGGCGAGATCGTACGTGTACAGGCCGGAACTGGCAGTGCTGCCGGCATCCACGGACGATCGGTCATCCACAGCAGGAGGCATAGGGGGCTCCCGGGGAGGGAAGGTGGGGAACGTTCGGTGTTTTCCACAGAACGGAAGTAAACTTCCGGTGGACAGAACGTAGTTTTCGCCGAGAGCACCGTCAAGGGTTCGCCCGAAATGCAGACAAGGATATGGACAAACCCTTGCTGACCGCCAGGAACGACCCATGACGGACCTCGGTGGGTATCCGACCGGGCCGGTAGCATGCGGCCACACCCGCAGAAAGGAACGCGACGTGCCGCCGTCAGACGAGCGCAAGTCCTCCGCCTCCGCCGGCCCCACTGCCACTGGTGGGGTCCAGTCCCTCGAGCGTGCCTTCGACCTGCTCGAGCGGATGGCGGACGCCGGGGGCGAGGTGGGTCTGAGCGAGCTCTCCGCCGCGAGCGGGCTGCCGCTGCCCACCATCCACCGGCTGATGCGGACCCTGGTCGCCTGCGGCTATGTGCGGCAGCAGCCGAACCGGCGGTACTCGCTCGGTCCCCGCCTCATCCGCCTCGGCGAGTCCGCCTCGCGGCTGCTCGGCACGTGGGCCCGGCCGTATCTGGCCCGGCTGGTGGAGGAGACGGGCGAGACGGCGAACATGGCGCTGCTGGACGGCGACGAGATCGTCTACGTGGCGCAGGTGCCGTCCAAGCACTCCATGCGGATGTTCACCGAGGTGGGCCGCAGGGTGCTGCCGCACTCCACGGGTGTCGGCAAGGCCCTGCTCGCGCACACGTCCGACAGCGAGGTGCGCGCACTGCTGGCCCGCACCGGTATGCCGGCCGCCACGGACAGGACGATAACCACCCCGGAGGGGTTCCTGGCGGCGCTGGAGGAGGTGCGCCGGCTCGGCTACGCGGTCGACGACAACGAGCAGGAGGTCGGGGTCCGCTGCCTCGCGGTCACCGTCCCCGACAGCCCCACCGCCGCGGCGATCTCGATCTCCGGCCCGGCGGGCCGGGTCACGGACACGGCGACGGAACGGATCGTCCCGGTCCTCCAGCAGGTGGCGATCGAACTCTCCAAGGCCCTCGCCAGTTCGGGCCCGGCGGCCTGACTCCCGCCGGGAGGGCCGGCCCCTGCCCCCGGCTGATCGACTCACGCGCGACCTCGGCCGGCCGGCTTCTCCGCCGGCCCGGTTCCCGCTCCGTCGGGGGCCCCGCGTTCAGGCCTCTCCTCGCTCGCTCGGGCGACGTCCCGCGGCGCCGGGGAGGTCGGCGGTCGGAGGGGTCAGCCGTCCGTCTCTCATCTCCCGTACCGCGTCCACCGCACCCAGGTGCGCGCGGTCGTGGGTGACGAGGACGGTCGCCGTGCCTCGGGCGCGGGTGAGGCCGGTCAGCAGGTCGAGGACGGCGGCGCCGCGTTCGTGGTCGAGGGCGCTGGTGGGCTCGTCGACCAGGAGGACGGAGGGCTCGTTCACCAGCGCACGGGCGATGTTGACGCGCTGGCGCTGACCGCCGGAGAGCTGATGCGGACGCCGGTGCGCCAGGTCGGCGAGGCCCACGGCGGCCAGGAGTTCGCGGACCCGGCCCGCCACCGCCCGACGGCCGTCCAGACGGGCCATCACCTCCAGTTGCTCCGCGGCCGTCAGCGACGGCAGCAGGTTGGGCTGCTGGAAGACGATCCCGATGCCGCGGCGGCGCAGTACCGCCCGCTCCGCGGCGCTCAGCTCCCCGGTCGGCGTACCGTCCACACACACGCGTCCGCTGTCCGGCGTGATCAGCGTGGCCGCGACCGCGAGCAGGCTGGACTTGCCCGAGCCGGACGGCCCGGCCACCGCCGTGACCGTGCCCGCGGGCACCTCCAGGCTCACCCGGTCCAGGGCGGTGAGCCTGCCGTCGCCGTCGGGATAGGTCAGGGTGAGGTCGTCCAGGAGCAGACTCATCGCACGCCTCCCAGCGCGGTCAGCGGGTCGACGGCGGTGATCCGCCGGACGGAGAGGCCGGCGCCCAGCACGCCCAGGGCGGCCATCACCGCGGCGGGCAGCAGGACGGTCGGCAGATCGAGTACGAAAGGCACCGCGCCGCCCCGCACCAGCGCACCGGTCAGGGCCGCGAGCCCGGTGCCGAGCAGCGTCCCGGCGGCGAGCAGCGCCGCGGCCTGTCCCAGCGCGTCGCGCAGCAGGTGGCCGGTGGACGCCCCGAGCGCCTTCAGCACGGCGATGTCGGGGGACCGCTGGATCGTCCACACCGTGAAGAACGCCCCGACGACCAGCGCGGAGATGGCGAACAGGAAGCCGCGCATCAGTTGCAGCGAGCCGTTCTCCGCCTGGTAGGAGCCGATCGCGATCAGCGCGTCCTCCTTGACGAGGGACTTCGTGCCGGCGGCCCGGTCCCCGGCCGGGACGTCGGCACCCCGTGTGCGCAGCGCGATCACGGTCGCCCGGCCGCCGTCCCACGCCGTCCACACCACGGGCGTGTGGCTGTAGGAGGCACCACCCGCGACGGCCGCCACGGTCCAGGTGGCGGGGCCGAGACGGACCCGGTCCCCGGCGGCGACGCCGAGCTCGGACGCCGCCTTGGCGGAGAGCACGGCCCGCCCGGGTGCCACGCCGTCCGGTGCGATGCCGGCCGCCGGACGGACCGCGAACACGGACACCGCCGCCGTACGGCTTCCGGCGGTCGCGTCGAGCGTGCGGATCGCGACCGGCTCCGCGTACGGGACACGCTCCGCCCACCGCCGGACGGCCTCCGGCGGCAGCGAGGAACCGGTGAACGACACCGGCCGGCCGCCGGGCGGCGCGGCGAAGGCGAGATGGTCGGCGGGCAGGCCCTCCACCGCCGAGACGTTCTCCTGGGCGAGCCCGGCGGTGAGCCCGGACAGCAGCCCCACGAGCAGGGTGATCAGTGTGACCACGGCTCCCATCAGGGCGAACCGCCCCTTGGCGAACCGCAGGTCTCTCCATGCGACGAACATGTCCTCCACCCTGCGCGGCGCCGCCCCCGCCGGGCATCGCGCCGGGGCACGGCTGTCGCGGATCCAAGGACGCACCTGCCTTTCGAACTTTCGGTTGACCGGTGTCCCGCCCGGTCCGCCTACCCTGGATCCGTCATGGACGTCCGCCCCCACTCCCCCGTCGTCGTCACCCTGCGCCTGTGTCTGTACGCACTGTTCGCCGGTCTCCTGGTGCTCGCCGCAGCCCGCGCACACGGCCCGGCCACCGTGTCGGCGGCGCTGGGCACGGGCGCGGTGTTCGCCTGGGGGGTGCTGAGCCCGGCCACCCACCGGTCCCGGCGCGCGGCCGCGGTGTGGCTGGCAGCGCTCTGCGCGGCCTGGCTGGTGCTGCTCGCGCTCTCCCCGGAAGCCCTGTGGGCGGCCTTCCCGCTGTACTTCCTCCAGCTGCACCTGCTGCCGGTGCGCTGGAGCCTGCCCGCGGTCGGGGCGACCGCGGGCGCGGCCATCGCCGGTTTCCTCGGACACGGGGAGCGGCTCACCGCCGGCGCCTTCATCGGCCCGCTGCTCGGCGCGGGGGTGGCCGTCGCCACGGTCCTCGGCTACGAGGCCCTGTACCGGGAGAGCGAGCGGCGCCGTGCGCTGATCGAGGAGCTGGTGGCCACCCGCGCCGAACTGGCCGACGCCGAGCGCACCGCCGGCACGCTCGCCGAGCGGGAGCGGCTGGCCCGGGAGATCCACGACACGCTCGCCCAGGGCCTGTCCAGCATCCAGCTGCTGCTGCGTGCCGCCCAGCGCGCGCTGCCCGACGGCTCCCCGGCCGCCGCCGCGCACATCGAGCAGGCCCGCGCGACCGCGCAGGACAACCTCGCCGAGGCCCGCCGCTTCGTGCACGCGCTGACCCCGCCGGACCTGGAACGCGGCTCGCTGTCCGGAGCCCTGGAACGGCTGTGCTCGAGCGTGGCCGCCCCGCCCGAGGTCCGTTTCACGGTGAGCGGCACTCCGGCCGAGCTGCCCACCCCGTACGAAGTGGCGCTGCTCAGGATCGCCCAGTCGGCGGTCGGCAACACCCTGCGGCACGCCCGCGCCCGCCGCGCTGAGATCACCCTGAGCTTCATGGACACGGTGGTGGCGTTGGACGTCGTCGACGACGGTTCCGGTTTTGATCCCGGCGCCGAGCACACCGCCGCACGGAACGGCCGGGCGGTGGACGGCGGCTTCGGACTGCCCGCGATGCGCTCGCGGGCCGAGGCGCTGGGCGGGACGTTCGCCGTGGAGTCGGCCCCCGGCCAGGGCGCCGCGGTGGCGGTCACGCTGCCGTACCCGGACTCCGAGGGCGGCGCATGACGATCCGGCTGCTGCTGGCGGACGACCATCCCGTGGTCCGTGCGGGCCTGACGGCGGTGCTGTCCACCGAGCCCGACTTCGAGATCGTCGGGGAGGCGCCGACCGCGGAGCGCGCCGTGGAGCTGGCCGCGGCGGGCGGTGTGGACGTGGTGCTGATGGATCTGCAGTTCGGCACCGGGGGCGCGCACGGCGCGGAGGCGACGGCGGCGATCACCGCCCGGCCCGGCGCCCCACGCGTCCTGGTGCTGACCACGTACGACACCGACGCGGACATCCTCGCCGCGGTGGAGGCCGGCGCGGCGGGCTACCTCCTGAAGGACGCGCCGCCGCAGGAGCTGGCCGCCGCGGTGCGCACCGCCGCCTCCGGCCGCTCGGCCCTCGCCCCCGCGGTCGCCCACCGTCTGATGGACCGCATGCGCACGCCCGCGGCCGCCCTCAGCCGCCGCGAGCTGGAAGTGCTGGAACTGGTCCGCGACGGCCTGTCCAACCTTCAGATCAGCAAGCGCCTGTTCCTGAGCCAGGCCACGGTGAAGTCCCATCTGGTGCACATCTACGCCAAGTTGGGCGTGGAGTCGCGTACCGCGGCGGTGGCGGCGGCGACCGGGCAGGGCCTCATCCGGCGCCTGAGACCGTGACGGGGCACGAGCGGGCCCGGGCCCGGGCGCGGGTACACGCTCGGACGGGCCCGGGCGGCGCGGGCTCCGGCGCCGACCATGGCTGACGGGCCCGTCAACCGCGGGGCGGCTCCGCGAACAGGTCCACCGCCGCACGCACCTGGGACAGTCCGCGCGCCAGGGCGCTGACCGAGCCGATGGCTCCGGCGATCAGCAGCAGGGAGCGGCGCAGCCGCGGGATCTCGGGAGTGCCGTGGGCGGCCATCGCGGCAAGCGCGGCCAGTTCGTCCTCGGCGATGGCGCGGTCGGAGAACTCCGCCGGATGCGCGGCGAGTTCGCGGCGCAGCCGAGCCACGGCGGTCCGCAGCTCCGTCACCCTGGGGTCCTCTTTGCCGCCGGTCACCGGCCGTCGGTCCAAGCTCCGCAACACAGCCCCTCCCCCTCGCACGCCGTTGTGCGCCGTCCCCTCCGTGGTCCCGTCGGACATCCCTGTCGAGCGGGTAGGGCGCCGGGGGACGCCGATCAGTAAACGCCACGCGGACCGGGGTGCGCCACAGCGGGGACCGAAATTCAGCCCCCGCACAGGGGCGCGACCGCAGGGGGGTCCGGTATGCAGGACCCATGACACGCGCAGAGGACGAGATCGCGGGACTGGTGCTGGCGGCCGGTGGCGGGCGGCGGCTCGGCGGACGGCCCAAGGCGCTGCTCACGCATCGGGGCCGGCCACTGGTGGAGCACGCGGTCGGGATCCTGCGGGCGGCCGGGTGCGCGCGCGTCCACGTGGTCCTGGGCGCGCGGTCGGCCGAGGTGCGGCGGCGGGCGGCACTGGCCGGCTGTGTGCTCGTGGACAACCCGCGCTGGGAGCAGGGCATGGGCTCCTCGCTGCGCGCCGGACTCGACTCCCTGTCCGGCACGGGGGCCCGGGCGGCCCTGGTCCTGCTCGTGGACCAGCCCGGCGTGGGCGCCGAGGCGGTGGCCCGGGTGCGGGCCGCGTACCGGGACGAGGGCTCGCTGGTCTCGGCGGCGTACGACGGGGTGCGCGGCCATCCGGTCCTGCTCGGGGCGGCCCACTGGGACGGCGTCGCGGCGAGTGCGACCGGCGACCGGGGGGCACGCGCCTATCTGAGGGCGCACGAGAGAGCGATCGTCCTCGTCGAGTGCGGGGACGTGGCGCGGGCGTACGACATCGACACCGAGGCCGATCTGGACCACCTTGAGTGAGGGGGATGGCACCGAGCGCCACCTTCCCTCGACCCGAAGAATCTCGACGTCAACACATCTTGAACTTCCACCATGAGGAAACTACTATCCACATTTCAGAAGCTCCCGCCTGCCCCGCGGGTGCGATATGCCGCATTGATCGCTCTTGGCACCCGGTGCCGCGGCATGGTGGCACCGAACACGTGGTTCGCTGAAGAAGCTCCCCCGAAGGAAGTGACAGCTCATGTCCGCACCAGCGCCGTCCCCGCTGGCCATCGTCGACGCCGAGCCCCTGCCCCGGCAGGACGAGGTCCTCTCCGACGCGGCGCTCGCCTTCGTGGCCGAGCTGCACCGGCGGTTCACGCCGCGCCGCGACGAACTCCTCGCCCACCGGGCGCGGCGCCGCGCCGAGATCGCCCGCACCTCCACGCTCGACTTCCTCCCGGAGACGGCCGCGATCCGCGCGGACGACTCCTGGAAGGTCGCCCCGGCCCCCGCCGCCCTGAACGACCGCCGGGTCGAGATCACCGGTCCCACCGACCGCAAGATGACCATCAACGCGCTCAACTCGGGCGCGCGGGTCTGGCTCGCCGACTTCGAGGACGCCTCCGCCCCCACCTGGGAGAACGTCGTCCTCGGCCAGCTCAACCTGATCGACGCCTACACCCGGAACATCGACTTCACGGACCCCGGCTCCGGCAAGTCCTACGCGCTGCGCCCGAACGAGGAACTGGCCACGGTCGTCATGCGCCCGCGCGGCTGGCACCTGGACGAGCGCCACCTCGTCGACGCGGACGGCACGCAGGTGCCCGGCGCCCTCGTCGACTTCGGCCTGTACTTCTTCCACAACGCCCAGCGCCTGCTCGACCTCGGCAAGGGCCCGTACTTCTACCTCCCGAAGACGGAGTCGCACCTGGAGGCGCGACTGTGGAACGACGTGTTCGTCTTCGCCCAGGACTACGTCGGCGTCCCGCAGGGCACCGTGCGCGCCACCGTCCTGATCGAGACGATCACGGCCGCGTACGAGATGGAGGAGATCCTCTACGAACTGCGCGACCACGCCTCCGGCCTGAACGCGGGCCGCTGGGACTACCTGTTCTCCATCGTCAAGAACTTCCGTGACGGCGGGCCCCGGTTCGTCCTGCCGGACCGCAACGCGGTCACGATGACGGCCCCGTTCATGCGCGCCTACACCGAACTCCTCGTGCGCACCTGCCACAGGCGCGGCGCGCACGCGATCGGCGGCATGGCGGCCTTCATCCCGTCCCGCCGGGACGCCGAGGTCAACAAGGTGGCCTTCGAGAAGGTCCGCGCCGACAAGGACCGCGAGGCCGGCGACGGCTTCGACGGCTCCTGGGTGGCCCACCCCGACCTGGTGCCGATCTGCCGGGAGTCCTTCGACAAGGTCCTCGGCGACAGGCCGAACCAGAAGGACCGGCTGCGCGAGGACGTGCACGTGGAGGCGGCCGACCTGATCGCGGTCGACTCGCTCGACGCGAAGCCGACGTACGCGGGCCTGGTCAACGCCGTCCAGGTCGGCATCCGTTACATCGAGGCCTGGCTGCGTGGACTGGGCGCGGTCGCGATCTTCAACCTGATGGAGGACGCGGCCACCGCGGAGATCTCCCGCTCGCAGATCTGGCAGTGGATCAACGCGGGCGTGGAGTTCGAGAACGGCGAGAAGGTCACGCCGGAGCTGGCCCGCAAGATCGCCGCCGAGGAACTGGAGAACATCCGCAAGGAGATCGGCGACGAGGCCTTCGCCGCCGGTCACTGGCAGCAGGCCCACGACCTGCTGCTCCAGGTCTCCCTCGACGAGGACTACGCCGACTTCCTGACCCTGCCGGCGTACCAGCAGCTCAGGGGCTGACGACCACACCGCGCGCAGCGGCCCCGGAACGCTCCGGGGCCGCTCGCCGTCGTGCCCCGGCTCATCCCAGGTGCACGGACCAGTCCTGGGACGCGGCCGGTCTGCCGTGCAGATCGGGGACGTGCTTGAGCCAGTCCGGCCGGCCCGCCCGGGTCCGCGCGGCCCGCCGGGACTCCTCCGCCGCGAGTTCCTCGCGGGTGGGAAAGCCGGTGGGCAGCCAGTCCGCGGAGGCCTCGACGCGGGCGGCGAGGTAGTCGACGTAGGCGTGCCGGGCCTCGTCCGGGCCGGCGAAGCCGGGCTCGTCGGCGAGCCAGGCGTCCGGCACCTGGTCGAGGACGGACCGCAGCAGCTCGCGGGTCACCCTGGGGGCCAGTTCGGCGTCGGCGGCCCGCACGTCCGGTGCGTACCGGCCGAGGGCGTGGTGGCGGAAGTCGTAGGCCTTTCCCGGTGTGGACGCGTCCCAGCGGTGGTGGAAGACCAGGGCCGCGCCGTGATCGATGAGCCACAGTCGGGGCGGCGCGGTGCCGAAGGTCGGCCAGACCATCAGGTTCGAGCTGTGCACGGTACGGTCCACGTTCACGGTCAGCGCGTCCAGCCAGACGATCCGGCCCGCCTCCACGGGGTCCACCGGGAAGTGCTCGGCGACCTCAGGGGTGAAGTCGGCGGCGCCCGGCAGGAAGTCCATGCCGAGGTTCACGCCCGGGCTCGCGTCGAGCAGGTCGCGCACCTCCTGGTGGGGTTCGTGCGCGGCGAGCGCGGGGTCGAAGTGCACGAGGACCAGCTCGGGGAAGCGCAGCCCGAGGGCGCGCGCCAGCTCCCCCACGATCACCTCGGCGACCAGCGCCTTGCGGCCCTGCGCGGAACCGGTGAACTTCACCACGTACGTGCCCAGGTCGTCGGCCTCGACGACTGCGGGCACCGAGCCGCCGGTCCGCAGGGGTTCGACATAGCGGGTTGCGGCGACCTCTCTCAACGTCTTCAAAGGTCCCGTCACTCGTCCACCTCATATTCCACGACCGCCTCCAAGGTGCTGCCATCCGGGGAAACGTCCACGATCACCCGGGGGACAATCTGGGGAGTTTCAACCGGCGCGCTCGTCTCCTTTACTCCCCAGCAGTCCGTCGATGGCGGTACGCCCCTTGCTTCCGGCCTCCGGCATGAACTGAGCATAGTAACCGAGCGTGACAGTCGGCGAGGAGTGCCCGAGCCACCGTGCCGAAGTCACCACGGACTGCGCGATAGGCGCGCAATGCCCTTCCCGCCCCTCGCTCTCACCTCTGCCTGACACGCTGCCGTTGGCCCAATGGCGGGCTGCCGCACCGCAGTCACTGACGATGTGCACGCAGGTTTTCCGAATGCCTTGGTGAAGGTGGGAAAGGGGTTCCCGGTGGTCGGAGTGCGGGTGGTGATCGTCGGTGGTGGTATCGGCGGTCTGGCCGCGGCGGTGGCACTGCGGGCCAAGGGTGTCCAGGCGGACGTGTACGAACAGGCTCACCGGTTCGGTGAGGTCGGGGCGGGTTTCATGCTCGCGCCCAACAGTCTGCGGGTACTTGGGCGGATCGGCCTCCACGACAGGATCACCCGGGTCGGGGCGCCCTTCACCGGGGTCGAGATCTGCGAGGCGGACGGCACCGAGGTGTCGTCGTTGTCGCTCGGTGAAGGCGGCGAGTACACCATGTTCGGCATGTACCGCGCGGACATGGTGGACCTGCTGGTCTCCAGTCTTCCGGGGGACGCGTTGCACCTCGATCACCGGTGTGTGGCGTTCACGCAGGACGACGACCGTGCCGTGGTGACGTTCGAGAACGGGGAGAGCGCCGAGGGCGACATCGTGGTCGGCGCCGACGGCATCCACTCGGTACTGCAGCAGTACGTCGTGGAGCCCAACGACCCGGTGTTCTCCGGCTTTGCGGCATACCGTGGCGTGATGCCCGCCGAGCGGGTGCCGGACTGGCCCGATGGCGCCGTGCGGGACTGGAGCGACGGCACCAAGAACCTGCTGGTCTACCCCGTGCGCAGGGGTGAACTGATCAACTTCGTGGCGTTTACCGCTGCCGACGAGCGGATGCGTGAGTCCTGGTCGGCGCCGGGTGACCCACGGCAGTTGCGCACCGATTTCGGCGACGGCTGGGATCCGCTGGCACGCGAGGTCGTCTCGCAGGTCGACGTGACCTTCCGGTGGGGTATCTACGACCGGGAGTCACTGCGTCAGTGGTCGAACGGGCGGCTGGCGCTGCTCGGCGACGCGGCCCATCCGATGCTGCCGAACATGGGGCAGGGCGCCAACCAGGCCATTGAGGACGGTATGGGGCTGGCCACACTGCTGGAGGGGGTGAGTAGCGCCGACGTGCCCGGTGTCCTGGTCCGCTACCAGACGCTGCGGCGCGATCGTGCGGCCCGGTTCCAGCAGGGCTCCCGGCTCAACGTCGCGCTCAAGGCCATGGGCAAAGCCCCGGTCTTCGGCATGCCCTGGATGTACGACTACGACGTCGAGGCCGAGGCCCGCACCCTGCGCTGAGGACGGAGCGGGGTGTGCGGGACCGAAGCAGCAGGCCCACTGGAACGTTGTCGGCCACAACTTCCGGGATCTGCATCTGCAGTTGGACCAGATCGTCGACGACGCCCGGGAGGCGGCCGATACCATCGCCGAGCGCATCCGGGCTCTGCAGTCCGTTCCCGACGGGCGTTCCGACACCGTCGTGGCGACCACCACGCTGCCGCCGTTCCCGGAGGGCGAGCAGAGCGTGAGCGCCGTGGTCGATCCTTTCAGGGCACATGGTCCTCAAAGGGGCTCCCCGAAAGGGGCAAAGCCCGGCTCTGCGCAGCCGAACCGCACCAGCGCTGGTCCTGGTGGAGACGCCGACACCAACACCGGGCCGCCGCCTGCCACGGCCGCTGGAAAGGCAAGATCAACCAGCCTTGCAACAGCCTTGCGGGGGTCCGCTTGTCTCGCTACGCGTTGTCGAGTTTGAACAGCCGGATGGCGTTTCCGCGGCGGATCTTCCTCAGGTCGGCTTCGCCGAATTCGACCTGGTCGAACCAATGGCCCGCTTCCTCCATGTCTTCCATGGGGTAGTCCGTGGCGAAGATGATCCGGTCCACGCCCATTTCCACGATGGCGTCGACCAGTGTGGGGGTGCGGAAGTTGCCGCTGGTGGTGACGTAAAAGTTCTCGTGCAGGTAGTGCGCGAACGTGTGCTGTACCGAGAGGCCGCGGGGCAGCTTCCGGAGCCAGTGATCGGTGCGCCAGATGTTGTACGGCAACAGTTCGCCGAGGTGACCGAGGATGACCTGGACTCGCGGGTAGGCGTCGAACAGGCCACTGCCCATCAGGCGCAGTGCGTGGGTGCCGGTCTCGTGGGAGAAGGCCCAGCAGGCGCCGAGGAGCCAGGGGTGGCCCTCGTAGATCTGCCGCTGTCCCTCGGCCGGGTCGCGGGGGTGGAGGTAGACCGGTACGTCCAGCCGCTGGGCGGTCTCCCAGAACGGCCAGTACTGCTTCTCGTCGAGGTAGTGGACCGAGTCCTTGTCCCCGACCTGGGAGAAGCCGTTGATCAGCGGGCCGAGGAAGCCGAGGTCGTTGACGCAGCGTTCCAGTTCGGCACAGGCGGCGTCCGGGTCCTGCATGGGGACCGCGGCGAAGCCGGAGAACCGGTCGGGGTGTTTGGAGATCTGCTCGGCCAACAGGTCGTTGGTGCGACGAGCCCAGTCCACTGCCTGGTCACGGTCGTAGAAGCTCTGGACGACCGGTGCGTTCAGCGAGATGATGCTGCGCTCGATGCCGCTGGCATCCATCTTCTTCAGCCGTATGTCATTGAGGTCCAGCAGTTCTTGCCGGGCCTCGGGCCACTTGTCCGTGGCGAAGTATTCCTCGGACTGGCAGACGGTGTCGGGATCGTCCGTGGCGAAGTGTTCTTCGATGGCGATCTTGTCTCGCATGAGATCCTCCGCAGGGGGATGAGCATGGGCCGTCGCGAAGAGTCCGGCTGCCACAGGCGGGGGGATGCCGCTGTGGCGGCATCGCGGCGGAAGCCTCTCCGGGCGGTCCCCTGGGGTATGGCGGGATGCGGAAGACGGCCCGTTGCCCACCTTCACACGCTGCTCTCACAGCCGCCAGTCAGCCACGGCAGCTGCAATCGGCAGCGGCGCGGTGCTGGTCAGCGACCCAGGGGGCTGGCTGCGGGCATGGGTACGGCCACCGCAATCACGATCTGAGCGTCGGGGTGTTCATGGGGCTGGTGGCGGGCACATGGGCCGCCGCCCGCCTGCCGGCTCGTGTCCGCATGGCCGCACGGCCGCGCTGCCGTCCCGCTGAGGGGCCGCCGACGAGGTCTACGGCAGGCACGCCTTCCGCCCGTAGATACGCGAACTCGGTTTCGACCACGCCCTCGTGGCCCCCGTCGGCCACCGCGTCACCACCCACATCGGCCGCCTGAGCACCGCCACGACGTCCGGTTTCCCGGGAGCAGGGGATTGTGCCAACGGTCACAATAATGCTTTATTACTGCCGTAACCGAGGGGTCGGGGAGCGGCATGGACGAGCAACGGGAACGCATCCTGCGGGCGGCAGCCGAAGTGCTGGCCGAACGGGGCTTCGACGCGGGCCGGTTGCGTGACGTCGCCACCACGGCCGGCCTGTCCATCGGCTCCCTGCAGCACTACTTCGAAACCCGCGACGCCCTGTTCCGCGAAGCCTTCGCCTGGTCCATCGACGACCTGATCCGGCGCTGGCGGACGGCCGCCGTGGAGGAGACGGGGGCGTGGCGGCGCTTCGAGCTGCTGGTCCAGGCGCTCACCTCCGATCCGCATCTCGCCAGACGCTGCGCCACCTGGATCGAGTTCTGCGCCAGCGCCTCCCGGCGGGAGGAACTGCGCGACGGAGTACGCCGAGTACACGCCGAGTGGCGGACGATGCTCTCCGAGATCGTCCACGAGGGCCTGCGCAGCAAGGAGTTCACTCCCGTCCTGCCGGTGGACCTCGCGATCGGGTCGCTGATCGTGCTGGTCGACGGCTGCGAGATGGCGGTGGCGGCCGGGTCCGGGGTCACCGCCGAGAGCTACGCCGAGCTGATGCTCGGCACCGCGCGCGCCGTCCTCGGCGTCCGCGACTGAGCTTCAGGAAGGGACGTTCCATGGGAGTGCTGTTCCCGCATCTGTTCAGCCCGCTCCAGATCGGTCGGGTGACGGTGCGCAACCGGATCCTGTCCTCCGGGCACGACACCGTACTGGTCCGGGACGGCTCGGTCACCGAGGATCTGGTCGCCTACCACGAGGCCCGGGCGGCAGGCGGCACGGGCCTGATCGTGCTCCAGGTCTCCGGGGTGCACGAGTCGGCCCGCTACACCACGCACGTACTGATGGCCACGGACGACGACTGCGTCCCGGCCTATGCCCGCCTCGCACGGGCGGTGCACCGGCACGGAGCGAAGGTCTTCGGCCAGCTCTTCCATCCCGGCCGGGAGATCCTGGAGTCCAGGGACGGCAGCGCGCCGGTCGCCTGGGCGCCGTCGGCCACGCCGAACGAGCGCTTTCACGTCATGCCGCGTGCCATGACCGACGCCGAGATCCACGAGGTCCTGGACGGTTACGGCCAGGCGGCCCGCCGGCTGCACGAGGCCGGGCTCGACGGCGCCGAGGTCGTGGCCAGCCACGGCTACCTGCCCGCGCAGTTCCTCAATCCCAAGGTCAACGTCCGCACCGACGGTTGGGGCGGCGACGGACAGGGACGGCTGCGGTTCCTGCGCGAGGCGCTGCGCAGCGTACGACGGCAGGCCGGACCCGACTTCGTGGTGGGTCTGCGCATCTCCGGCGACGAGTTCAGCCACGACGGACTGCACACCGGGCTGGTGCTTGAGACCGTCGCCGAGCTCGACGCCGAGGGACTGCTCGACTACGTCTCCGTATGCGCGGGCAGCTCGGCCAGCCTGTCCGGAGCCGAGCACATCGCCCCGCCCATGTTCCGCCCCGCCGGCTACACCGCGCCGCTCGCGGCCCAGGTGCGCGCCGTCGTCGGTGTCCCGGTGATGGTGGCCGGCCGGATCAACCAGCCGCAGGAGGCCGAGCAGATCATCGCGGGCGGACAGGCCGACGCGTGCGCGATGACCAGGGCGCTGATCTGCGACCCGGAGCTGCCGGTCAAGGCGGAGCAGGACCGCACCGAGGAAATACGGGCGTGCATCGGCTGCAACCAGGCGTGCATCGGCCACTTCCAGCAGGGACATCCGATCTCGTGCATCCAGCACCCGGAAACCGGGCGCGAACGCCGCTTCGGCACGCTGCCGCCGCTCACACGACGCAAGAAGGTACTGGTCGTGGGTGGTGGGCCGGCCGGTCTGAAGGCCGCGGCGGTGGCCGCGGCCCGCGGCCACGAGGTGGAGCTGCACGAGGCGGACCGACGGGTGGGCGGTCAAGTGCTCCTGGCGCAACTGCTCCCCGGGCGAGCCGAGTTCGGTGGAGCGATCACCAATCTCGAGGGCGAGGCACGGCGTGCGGGAGTCCGCGTCGTCGTCGGCTCCCGGGTCGACGCACAAACCGTGACCGCCGCGGCACCCGATGCGGTGATCCTCGCGACCGGGGCGCGGCCGCGGCGCCCCGAACTGGAGCTGATGGACGACCCGGTGGTGCTGGACGCCTGGGCGGTGATCCGGGGCAGTGAGGTGCCACGGGGGCGGATCGTGGTGGCGGACTGGCGTGGCGACTGGATCGGCCTGGGCGTCGCACTGCACCTCGCGGCCCGGGGACGGAAAGTGACGCTGTGCGTGACGGGCTTCGCGGCGGGTGAGCACCTGCAGCAGTACGTGCGCGCCGCCATGCTGGCGCAGGCGGCACGGGCACGGATAGACATCGTGCCCAATGCACGCATCCACGGCGCGGACAGTGACACCGTCTACCTCCAGCACACGCTGACCGAGGAGCCGGTGCTGGTCGACGGCGTCGCGGCCGTGGTGCTCGCGCAGGGCCACGAGCCGGTCGTCGACCTCGAACCTGTCGCCACCGGTCTCCCGGCCGACCGCGTCTTCGCCGTCGGGGACTGCGTCAGCCCTCGGACCGTGGAGGAAGCGGTACTGGAGGGCCTGACGGTGGCGGCCGAGCTGTGACGCGCCGCTTCACCACCTGACCGGATCGCGCACCCCAGGGCGAAGCGATCCGGCACGCGAAAAGGCCCGCCCGCCCCCGCCGTACAGGGCGCGGGAGCGGGCGGGCCTGGGCCGGCCTTACGGCTTCACACGCAGAACCTGCGGGTCGTGGTCGCTGACCTGGTCGGCGAACTCGGAGTTGATGTGCACCACGTCGTAGGTGACGCTGTTCAGCATGCTGGGGTTGACCAGCATGTGGTCCAGCACCTGCGAGTTGCCGTCGAAGACGTAGGAGTAGCGCTCGTCCACCGGCAGGGTGTTGATCATGTCGGTGAGCTGCTTGCCGTCACCGGTCAGGGTCTTCAGCGCGGTGGAGAACTGGTAGTCGTTGTAGTCGCCCAGGGAGACGATGAGGGCCTTGGGGTCGGCGGCCTCGAGCTTCTTGACGAAGGCGTTCTCCAGCGTGGCCTGCTTCACCCGCTGGATCTCGGAGCTGCGGACCGGCTCCTGGAAGCGGCTGGTGATGTCCTGGTCGCCGCCCTTGCTGTTGAAGTGGTTGGCGATCACGAAGATCTTCTTGTTGTTCTTCGTGAGGAACTCGCCGACCAGCGGCTTGCGGCTGCTGTTCCACGCCTCGTCGTTCGGGGCGATCCGCCCGGGCGAGACGGTCAGCTGGGTGTCCTTGCCCTTACCGACGACGTCGACGGCGGTGGTGGAGTCGCCACCCGGCCGGTCGACGAAGCTGATCCGCTTCGGGTCGAACAGGAAGACGGTGCGGATGTTGCCACCGGGCTGGCCACCGTCCTTGTCGTTCACCGGGTTGATCTGACGGTACTCGTAGCGCGGGCCGCCGGCCGCGACGATGGCGTCGGTGAGCTTGGCCAGCGTCTTGTCGGGGTCCACGGTGCCGTCGTCGACGGCACCGCTGTTGTCCTGGATCTCCTCGACGCCGACGATGGCGGGGGCGCGGAGGTTGGTGACCAGGTTGTGGCCGAGCCGGTCGAACTTGGCCTGCGGGTCGCTCGGCGCGAGGTTCTGCACGTTGTACGTGCCGATGGTGACCTCGTTGGACTTCGCCTCGCTGGTGACCTCGGGCTTGAGGCCGTTGTCCTTGTGGGTGCCGAGCTGGCGCGCCTCGAGGATGTAGGTGCCGGCGAACTGGCTGTAGTCCAGCGGGCCCTCGGTGACACCGGTGAGCTCGTCGCCCACGTTCGCCATCGGGAACGCGTCGTTGGTGTTGATCGCCTGGACCTGGAGACGAGCCACGTTCGGGTCGTCGTACGACGGGTAGTAGACACCGCCGCGCTTGGTCTTGTTGTGGTCGGGGTCGGTCGTGACCCACATCTCGTGGTAGGCGTCCGTGGCGCCGACGACACGGACGTCGGAGATCTGGACGTTCATGCCCTCGAGGGACTCGTAGAAGTCCAGGGCGTACTTGGTCGGCTCGAGGTCGAGGTACTCGATGTTGCCGGTGCTGTCACCCTTGGGGGCCCACGCGGTGGGGACGCTCTTCTTGTCGATGACGACCGGGGCCGGCAGCGGGTTGCCGCTGGACAGCACGGTGACCATCGGCTTGATGATCTCGGTGATCGACTGGATGCCGCCGTCGTAGCCGCCCGGGTAGTACTCGGAGACCACACCGGCGACGGAGACGCTGTCGCCGACCTTCACCGTGGGGGTGGAGCTGGTGTAGACGAAGATGCCCTCGCTGGTGCGGGGGTCGTTGTCCGCGTTGGGGTCCTGCATCCAGAAGCCCTTGGACGTGGAGGACGTGCTGGTGGTGCGGACACCGGTGACGATGCCGGTGACGTCCTTGACGTCCTTGGTGGCGAGCGGGGAGCGCCGGGTGGTGCCCTGGATGTCGTGGATCTTCGCCGAGATCGCGTCCGCGGGAGGCGTCTGGGTCGGCTGCGGGGAGGGGTCGCCACCGGCGGTGTCGCCGCCGGAGTTCTCCGGGGTGGGGGTGCCGAAGGTGAAGTCCTCGGCGTTGTCGTCGGTGTCGACCAGCGTCTTGCGGGCGACCGAGTCGGTGTTGCCGGCGCCCACGGCCGGGCCGGAGCCCTCGTGGACGACGGCGGTGCCGAAGCCGACCAGGTCCTTGATGCGGGAGTCGGCGGCGCAGTCCTCGGCGGTCACGCAGGTCAGCAGGTCAGTGCCCTTGACCAGCGCGACGGTGCCGGTGGTGGCCGACATGTTGATGTTGCCGCTGGCATCCGGGGTCGGCAGGGCGGCGGTGCCGCCGGCGCCCGGGGCCTCCTGGATCAGGTAACGGCCGTTGCCGGCGAGGGTGCCGGTGAGGGGGGTGGCCTGCCACTTGGTGGTCGGACCGGGGTTGCCGGACAGGTACTGGACGGAGTAGCCGGAAAGGTCCAGGTCGCCGCCGCCGGCGTTGGCCAGTTCGATGAAGTCGTTCGTGAGCGTGGCGCCGGAGTTGCCGCCGCCGCCGTAGACCTCGGAGATGACGGCGTCGGCCGACGGCGTGGCGAAGGCGGAGTGGACGCCCACTCCGGCCAGCACCACCGAGCCGGTGATCGCCAGCGGTATCAGTCTCTTACGCAGAGGAGCCGCGCGGTGCTTCGCGGGGCGGATCGTTTCTTCGCTGGGGTGCGACACAGGAACGCTCCTTGGGGAACCGGGAAAGGATGAGGGCGCGTTGGGGGAAGCGCCGACCGACCCGGATCCGCTCTCAACGGACGGGGTCTGGCACGCGCTTAAGCTACGCGCATAGACCCGTCTTGCAAGAGGCCTGGGGCTGGATCTTTGGCAAACTGTTGCCAACATCGGATTGCCCGGCGTCCTGGGCGTGTGCGCCGGCCGCTCCACGGAGCGGCGGCGAGGGGGATGGGGTGACATCCCGTCCGGGTGGTCCGGTCCCCACATTCCAGCGCCGGAAGATGAACGGCGGTCGACGAAGATCCACTCGTCCCGAAGCCAACGGGTGAGCGGTTGGTCGCGACAGGGGGTGGTGCGGGGTTCGGCTCGGCGAAATGCCCGTCGTTCGCAGGCCGTTCGGCATCGACAACCGCCGGCACGGACCCGCCGGGGACCCGTTGGCGACTCGTTGAGGGCCCACCGGGGATCCACCGGGGATTCACCGGGAATTCACCGGGGATCAGCCGGGGATTCCGGCGCTCACCAGCGGGTTCGGCAGCTGCCGGTAGCGGGCCGCGGCACCGTCCGCGCCGGTCCAGCGCAGCAGCAGGTTCGTCTTGCCGGGCACGGTCGGCGAAGTGAGCAGGGCGGCGGCCTCGGGCACGTCGTGGCGCGCGAGTTCACGGCGGGCGGCGGGCCAGGGGTCGAGACCCGGGTGGCGCTCGGCGAGGGCGGCGGCGATCTCAGTGAGGTGGTTGACGACCAGGCAGTACACCAGCCGCTCCCATCCGGCGGCGCGGGAGACATCCGGCAGCAGCTTGACGCCCTCGGCGTCCCGGAACAGCGCCTGCACGGGGATGCCCGAGGCGTCCACGGCGACCAGCGAGTTCTGCAGGTGGGCCTCCAGGACGACGCCGTGCCGCGCGAAGGCCCCGAGGGCGGGGGGTACGACCTGGCGCAGATACGCCTCCCACCACAGCGCCGGGTCCACCGGACCGTCCAGCGGGTTGCCGTCGAAGCCCTCGGCCAGGGCCGCGGCGAGCAGCGGGGTCGCGCCGGGCACCAGGTGCCCGCCCAGTCCGTCGCGGACGACGACGGCCAGTTCCTCGAAGGCGAAGGAGGCGGTGCGGTAGCCGCGGTCGGACAGCCAGGCCGCCGGGCCCGGCAGATGCGCGAAGGCGGCCTCGACCGCCGTGTCGGTGCGGCGCAGCCGGCGCAGGTCGTGCCGCCACAGCCGCCGTACGTCGTTGGTGATCCGCACGTCCAGGCTGAACTTCAGGAAGAGGTCCGCGTCGGGGACGTGGACGGTGCGGACCGCCGCGGTGGGCCATACCGCGCGGGCCGTCGTGCCCAGCCGCAGCAGCCGCCCGTCGGCGAAGGCCCCGGCGAGGCCGCGGCCGACCAGTTCCAGCTGCCAGGGGTGGGCGGGCAGCAGCCGGTAGCCGGGCGGGGCCTGGCCCAGCGCGTCGAGTGCCGAGGTGTCGCCCTCCTCGGCGACCACGTCCTCCCGCACCCCGAGCAGCACCAGGGGGAAACGGGCGTGCGCCTCGGGCGCGTACGGCAGCCAGGAGGCGACCGGCCCGCCACCGCGCGCCTTGGGCGCCGGGTGGTACGGGTGGCCGGTGACGAGCGCCTGCTCGGACCGCAGGTACGGGTCCTCGGGCGCCGGCGCGCGGTCGCGGGCGGCGAGCAGCGCCGCCACCGCCTCCCGGCTGTCGATCATCTCGGCAGGCAGCTCGTCGTTGGACAGGCCCGTGTGCCGGCGCAGCTCCTCGGCCACGAGCTTGACCAGTTCCGGGTGTTCGATCCGCTGCCAGCCGCCTGCCGCGTACACCTCCGGCGCGGTGGGCCGCCGCCCGTCGCGCACCCGCAGCAGCCGGTCCCCACCCGGCAGCCGGTACGTGCGGCGCCCGCCCCGATCCGGATGGGGCTGCGCGACCTCGCGGATCAGGCAGTTCAGCAGGGGCGCGGCCGCATACGCGTCGGCGCGCTCCGCGATGTCGTCGGTGGGGGGTGTGAGCTCCATGCGTTTTACTCGGTCCGTTCGGTCCATAAGTCCACACGGTGCGAAGGGGATCAGTATGTCTGCCCGGCACGCGCCGACGTGACGCCCGCCCGCTATCGGAGGAGTCCGACCGTGCACCGTCCCCCAGCCATCGAGACCGCGGTCGCCGAGGAGCTGGCCGCCGTGCGGCCCGACCTGGTCTCACGGTACGCGGCGCTGCTGCACGGCGCGCGGGCCGCCGTACTGACCCGGCTGTGGCGCGCGCTCGCCCACGAGCCGCTGCCGTGGATCACCGGCCGGGAGCGCACGCGGGACGCGCTCGTGCTGCGGCTGCGCGACGGCCGCCGGCTGGAGGGGCCCCCGTGCGACCCGTACGCCACCTCCGCGTACGTCACCGCCGTACGTCTGGCCGGGACTGCGCACGAGGATCCGGCGCGGCTGATGAGGGACCTCGCCGTGCCGCACGGCGACGCCCTCGCCGCCGAACTGGCGCACAGCGTCGCCTCGCTGGCGCTGTCGCGGGCCGATCAGCCCCCCGGTGAGGAGGCGCACCGCGAGGAGTGGCCGGTGGCGGACTGGCAGTGGGAGCAACGGGTGGTCGACGGCCATCCCTTCCACCCCAACTGCCGTTCCCGGCCGGGTTTCTCGGTCGCCGAGCAGCTCGCGTACGGGCCCGAGCACCGGCCGTCGGTCGAACTGGGCCTGCTGCCGGTACCGGAGCGGGAGTGCCTGGTGAGCGGGGAGTGGCCGCAGGACCTGCGGGACGGGGGGCGGTTGCTGATCCCCGTGCACCCCTGGCAGGCGGCGCACGTGCTCGGGCAGCCGCGCGGGGAGCG
Source organism: Streptomyces cyslabdanicus (assembly GCF_052663305.1). NCBI lineage: Bacteria > Bacillati > Actinomycetota > Actinomycetes > Kitasatosporales > Streptomycetaceae > Streptomyces > Streptomyces cyslabdanicus. The sequence continues at coordinate 17,632 of NZ_JBQRUW010000018.1, read as the reverse complement.
TGTCCTCGCGGCCCGTCCGCTGATGTCGCTGCGCACCCTGGCCGTGCCCGGCGGGCCGCACGTCAAGACCGCGCTCAGCGCCCGGCTCACGTCCTCGGTGCGGGACATCTCGGTCGGCTCAGTGACCGCCTCCGCCGCCCTGTCGGCCTTCGCCGTGGACCTGGCGGGTCGTACGGACGGCCTGCTGCACATCACCCGCACCCTGGGCGCGGCGACCTCGGGCTCCCCCGACCTGGCGGCCCTGTGGCGCGAGTCGCCGCGGACGTACGCCGCACCCGGGGAACACGTCGTGCCGGTGGCGGCGCTGCCCACCACCGGCCTGCCCGACTCACCCGCCTGGGCAGGCGAGTTCGCGCGCCTGGCGCTGAGCGTCGGACTGCGTCTGCTGGACCTGGGGGTGGCCCTGGAGGCGCACGGGCAGAACCTGCTCGTCGTGCTGTCCGGGTCCGGCTCCCCGCTGCGGCTGGTCTACCGCGACCTCGCCGACATCCGGATCAGTCCCGCCCGGCTGACCCGACACGGCATCACCGTACCGGAGTTGCCCGCCCGGAACCTCACCGACGACCCGACCGCCCTGCGCCGCAAGCTGTTCGGCTCGCTGGTGGCGGGCGCGCTGGCGCAGACGGCCGGATCGGCGGCCGCGCTGCGGTCGGCGCTGGGCCCGGCCGTACGGGATCTGCCGCGCACCCCGGACCTCGTGGCGCTGTGCGAACAGCCGCTTCCCGCGAAGGCGTTGACGCTCATGCGGCTGTCTCCGCGGACTCCCGGCGACCTGTGGACCGGGCTGCCCAACCCGCTCGTTTTGGTCCCCGGTACATCCGATCAATAGGATCCGCCGATGATCACAAGACAACGGCTGGCGGCAGGAGTCTGTGCTCTGCTCGCCGCCCTGACGGCCGGGATGGCCTGTCCCGCCGGTGCGACAGCCGACGAGATGGAGGGGCAGGACGCCCCGAAGGTCGAACTCGTCCTGGACGTCAGCGGATCCATGCGGACCCGCGACATCGACGGCGGGACGCGGATGGCCGCGGCCAAGCAGGCGTTCAACGAGGTGCTCGACGCGACCCCCGAGGAGGTCCAGCTCGGTATCCGCACCCTCGGTGCCAACTACCCCGGCGACGACCGGAAGGAGGGCTGCAAGGACACCGCACTGCTCTACCCGGTCGGCCCGCTGAACCGCACCGAGGCCAAGACGGCGGTGGCCACGCTGGCGCCGACCGGCTGGACGCCGATCGGGCCCGCGCTGCAGGCGGCGGCCACCGACCTCGACGGCGGCGACGGCATGCGCCGGATCGTCCTGATCACCGACGGTGAGGACACCTGTCAGCCACTGGACCCGTGCGAGGTGGCCCGCGAGATCGCGGCCAAGGGCATCGGTCTGACCATCGACACCCTCGGCCTGGTGCCGGACGCCAAGACCCGCGACCAGCTCATCTGCATCGCGGAGGCGACCGGCGGCACCTACACCTCCGTCCAGCACAAGGAGGAACTCAGCGACCGCGTCCGTCAGGTCGTCGACCGCGCCGCCGACCCGGTGGTGACGCCGGTGGCCACGGAGGGCGCCACCGAGTGCGCGAAGGCGCCGACGCTGAAGTCCGGCCTGTACACGGACCGCGAGGAGTTCGGGCAGCAGCGCTGGTACCGCGTGGACGTCAACCCCGGGCAGGAGCTGCGGGCCTCGGTGAGCGTCGCCGCGGACCGGGCCGTCGGCCCGGACTACGGCCTGCTGGTGCGGGCCGTGACCGAGCGCGGACGGGAGATCGTGCGCGGTGAGGCGGCGGGCAACGGCCGCACGGACGTGATCTCCACGGGCCTGCGCTACCCGAAGCCCGAGAGCGACGACGAGAGCGCCCCCGCCGAGACCGTGTGCCTTCAGATCACCAACGCGTTCTCGCCGACCTCCGGGGTGAAGACCTCGCCGGGTCTGCCGCTGGAACTGACCGTCGACGTGGTGGACGGTCCGGGCACGTCGAGCGACGTGGCCTCGTTCGGACTCGGCCGCGGCTGGTGGCTGCTCGGCGCGCTGGTGCTCACCGGCTTCGTCGCGGGTCTGCTGTGGGGCTGGGTCTCGCGTTGGCGGGTCGCGATCTGGAGGACGAACTGATGCGTACCACCCGTGTGTTGAGTGCCACCCTGCTGGCGCTCGGGCTGGCCGCGGGTCCCGCGGCGGCCGACTCGTCACCGTCGGCGGACCCGTCCGGCGACAGCGGGGCGCCCAGCCAGGCGGGCACCTCGTTCCGTACCGCGACCGAGATCGAGCAGGGGCAGCAGGCCACCGCCAGCGGCTCCACCGGCGACTACCTGTACTGGTCGTTCGCCGCGGACGCCGGGCAGCGCCCCACCGTCAAGGCGACGGTGAAGCTGCCCGAGACGCACGCCTCGCAGACCTGGCAGATCGACGTCTACGACGGTCTGCGGCGCCGCCAGTCCTGCCAGTACGGCGCCCAGACGCGCACCGCCGCCGAGGGCACCGCCTCGATCGACCTGGCCTGCGTCCTGCGCACGGTCCGGGCCTGGTCGGAGCCGTGGGCCAACGACCCGCTGCCGGGCACGTACTACATCCGGCTCACGGTGGTCGGCCTGCCCGCCTCCGACCTGGGTCTGCCGGTGAGCGCCGAGGTTCGGACCGACTCCAAGGACATCGGCGGCGCCGCGGCGGTCGACGGCTCGCTCGCGCAGCCGCTGACCCCGGGCATCGCGGTCAAGTCCGAGCAGGACGGCGGCGGTTCGGACGACGGCGAGGGGTCGAAGAAGCCGGCCGTGCTCTCGAGCATCGAGCCGGACGGCGGCTGGTCCGGCGGCTGGTGGTCCGACCGGTGGGTGTGGACCGGCATCGGCGGCGTGCTGGCCGCGCTCGCGGGCATCGGCGGGTACGCGCTGACCCGCGGCTCGGGCCGCCCCTCGCGGGTGCCGCAGGGCTACTGACGTACGCCTCCGCCCGGCACTCCCCTTCTTGAAGGCCCGCCCCCTGGTGAATTACGGGGGGCGGGCTTCTCTCATGCCCGGGCCTCGCGCAACGCCTTCGCCCCTGCCTGGGCAGCCGACCGGCACTCCCTTGCCGGGGGCGGCCGGGCAATGGCTGGACCACTGGCGCCGGTACCGTACCGAAAACCCCTGACCAGAAAGGGAGAACAGGACATGAGGGCAGCCCCGGAGGCCGAGGCGCGCAGAAGGCGTACGCGGTATCCCGTCACCCTGGCTGTCGCCATCGGCTGCTATGAGCTCGCGGCGATCACGGGGATGTTCTTCCTGACGAACCACGTCGGCACCGTTGTCCAGGTCCTTCTGTGGATTGTGCACGGCGTCGTGCTCATCCTGCTCATCGAGAAGCTGGGGGCCACGGAATCGGCCCTTTCCGCTGCACTGTTCATCACGATCGTGTCTGCGATGTGCGTACACGTCATCGGCATGGCGCGCGACGACCTGACCGTCCAACACCGCGGTGAAAGGGTCAGCGCCACAGTCGTGAAGGAATGGCTCGACCCGCCGCAGGGACGTAAGGGCCAGCTCTCCCACTACAGGCTGGAACACCAGGACGGCACCAGGGTCCCGGGACCCGACATGCAAACGACGTCCGACCTCTACGACGTCGGCCAGGTCTTGACCGTCATCGAGGACCCCGAGGGAGAACTCGGCCCTCGCACGCCCGGACAGGCCGACCCCACGGCCGAGTTGCTGGGTGCCGGGGCACTCGCCCTTGCCGCACTCGTCGCCGTCGGCTGGACGGCTTGGCGGGGATCGGACACGGCAGGACGGCGGGACGCACGGAAAGCGGCGACCAGCGAACACAAGGTCCGTGCCGAGCAGGAGGAGAAGCTGCGTGAGGCCCTGCGGACCTGTCCCCCTGACCGCCATGGGTACATCAAGCTGCGCTCGGAGGACTACCCCGCCCTGTCGCAGCAGCAAGCCGCCCGTATCGCCTGGGAGACGGGGCTGCGTGCCGAGGCGTGGGGGAACCAGGGCTCGTGGCGGTTCAAGGAGACCGTGGTCGAGGAAGTGCCGCTCGACTGACAGCCGTGGATAGCATCGCCTTGATCAAGAAACCTCTGGCCCCACCTGGAGTCCACACGTGAACCGCCACGCCCGGCCGCCCACGGCCGCGCACACCTCTTGCGCGTTACGTATCAACTCACCTGCCGTGTCGCAGGCATCGACGAACCGGGGGCGACATGAGTGACCTGTCGATCGACTACGCGGTGCTGAACCGAGTGAGGCACAACCTCGACCACATAGCCCACCTGATGAAGAAGCCGGGGCGGGACATGGAGCGGGTCACCGGGGACTCCATGGGCGTACCCGAACTCGCCAAGCGCATGGACGACTTCGGTGACGAGTGGTCGTACGGCATCAAGCAGCTGACGAAGTTCTCCGGAAAGGCGTCCAAGGCACTGCTCACGGTCAAGCAGGCCTTCGAGGACCTGGACGCCGAACTCGCCGAAGCGAACCGGAAGAAGGGCAAGGACGGCGGCAAGGGAGCGGAGAAGTAGCCATGGCCGAAGCGAAACTGGAGGACTTTCCGGGCCTGGGCTTCGTGCCCTGCCCCGGCGACCACACGGTGGCCGACGACGTGGCCAAGACGGTCCGCAGGACGGCGAAGGCCCTCGACGAGATCTGCCAGGTACTGCACGGCACGGGCGCCGGCGACTGGGAAGGCGAGGCGGCGGAGGAGTTCCGGAAGAAGTTCGACGACGAATTCCGCCCGCGCATGGACGACGCCCGCGACTCGTTCCAGGACTCCGCCACTGCCCTGGAGGACTGGGCGGCGTACATGGAACGCAAGCAGACGGCCGCCAAGAAGCTGGAGGCCCAGGCCGCTGAGATCAACGACCAACTGGGCAAGGCGTACGACAAGGTCAACAAGCTCAATCGGGCCGACCAGGACACGAAGGACTCCCAGGACCACAAGGACAAGGTCCAGGACGCCAACCGCGCGGTGAACACCAAAACGCTGGAGCTGGACGAACTGCGCCGCAAGGGCCGCAGCCTGGCCAAGAGCTACCAGGGGTACGGCAAGGGCACGGCTGAGCGCCTGAAGACCGCGATGGACATCGCCCCGAACGAGCCCGGCACCTGGGAGAAACTCGGCCACGCCATCGAAGACCTCGGCAAGGCGCTGGCCGATCTGCCGGGCCAGGTGGGAGAACTCCTCACCGAAGTCGGCAACTGGCTCAAGGACCACGCGGACTGGATCACCGTCGCGGCGTCCGTCGTCGGCGTCATCGCCATCTTCTGCCCCGCACTCGCTCCGCTGGCCATCGGGCTGAGCGCCGTCGCGCTGTTCGCACATGCGGCGTCCTACGGCAAAAAGGATCTATGGCCACCTATCGGCGAGAACGCCGGCAACTGGCTCACGCTGGGCGGTGACCTGCTCGGCATGGTGCCGGGCGTCGGCGCCGCGAAAGCAGGCATCGTGGGCGGTCTGAAGGCGGGACGCGGAGCCGGCGGTCTCGTCGCGGGCGCCAGGGTCGGCATCAAGACAGCCGGAGTGACGGCGAAGAACGTCATGAAGGCGGCCGACCCGGTCGCCCTCGCGATCGACAAGCCTGTAATGGCCCTGGCCGGCAAGTTGGGGCTCTCCCGCGGTGCTGCTCTGACCGCTACGGAAGGAGTCCAGGCCGCCGCGGCACTCACCTGGACAGCACCGAGCGCGATCAACGCCTATGAGACAAGCAAGGGGCGTGCCAGTGTCTCCGCATGGGCCACCGGCGCTGCCAACATCACCACCGGAGTCGGCGGCGGCAAGTTCGGCGGGTTCATGGCCATCACCAGCGCTGTCGGCCTGGGCGCCAAGGAGTTGCGCAACTGATGAGTACGACCGACGCGGAGACCTCATCGACTGTCAATCCCTCCGCCGACGTGCCCGACCTCTGGTTCGAACTGCCACCGGGCTTCATGGAGTTCGACCTCAGCGAGGATTCCGAGGAACGGATGCTGAGAATGGCGGACGCGGTCGATCCGCTCTTCGCCACCGCTACACCGGAGCAGAAGTTCAGCCTGATCGTGTCAGGCGAGTACATCCTCCAGACGATGATCGCGGCAGGCGCCGAACACGTGTCGAGCTGCCTCCTGCGCATGTCCGACGGGGAGTTGTCCCAGGGCACACTGTGCGTGCTCGTCGAGAGGCCGGACACCGGCCCGAAGAACCAGGACAGGCAGAACTCCGCGAAGCGCACGGCTTTGCAGTGGCGCGATCTGTATCCGGACGCCGAGGTCGGGCTCGGCACGTTGCCGTACGGCCCCGCCGCGCTGTGCATCCGCGAGCAGAATCTACTCATCCCCGGTGCACTCTTCGGCCTGGACGAGCCCATACCCGCCACGGTCCGGCAGGCGCAGTTCTGCGTGCCGCTGACCACAGGTCCCGGGTCTGCCCTCTTCGTCTTCATGACCGAGGACATCGGACACTGGTCCGATTACCTCGATGTACTCAACGGCATCATGGAGTCCGTCTCAGCGGATGAACCGCAAGGGGAGAAACAGGTATGAGCGGCGTCACGGAGGACGAGGCGCGAAAGAAACGGGCGCGATACCCCGTCACACTGGCGGTCGCCATCGGCTGCTACGTGCTCGCAGCGATCGTGGGGATGTTCTTCCTGACGGACCACGTCGGCACCGTTCTCCTGGTCCTTCTGTGGATTGCGCACTGCGTTGTCCTCACCCTGCTCATCCAGAAGCTGGGGGCCAGGGAATCGAGCCTGTACACCGCGCTGTTCATCGTGGTCACCTCGCTGCTGTCCGTATTCGTCGCCGGCATCGCCCGCGACGACCTCACTCTTGAACAGCGAGGCGAAACGGTCACGGTCACGGTTGTGAAGAAGTGGATCGACCCGCCCGGTGTGAGCAAGTCCCGCGGCTACAACTACGAACTGGAGCATCAGGACGGCACCAAGGTCCTGGGCCCCGCCCTGAGAACGGCCCAGGATCGTTTCGACGTCGGCGCGGTGCTGACGGTGATCGAAGACCCCGCCGGCGAACTCCGCCCTCAGACACCGGATCAGGCGGGCGCGACGGGCAACGTGCTCGCTGCCGGGGGGTTCGCTCTCGCCGCGGTCGGCGGCGTCGGCTGGATGACCTGGCGGGGCTCGGACGCCGCGAGGCGACGGGACCGACGGAAGAAGGCAACCCCCGACCACGAGGCTCTCGCCCGGCAGGCGGAACAGGAGGAGAAGCTGCGCGAGGCTCTGCGTACGTACCCCGTCGACCGTCGTGGCTACATCAAGGTGACCCCGGAGGACTACTCCGACCTGTCGCAGCAACGGGCGGCCCGGATCGCCTGGGAGATGGGGCTGCGGGCTGAGGCGTGGGGGAACAAGGGCTCGTGGCGGTTCAAGGAGAGCGTCGTCGAGGAGGTGCCTCTCGACTGACCTCAGTGGGGATCGTCCGCGTCCTGGGGCGTCTCCCATCGGAAGGACGCCAGGGTGGCGTGATCCTCGTCCCGTTCGGTGTCGTCGTCCCGTTCGCTGCTGGTCAGGCGGCCGAGGGCGACGAGCGCGCCGAGCAGCAGGCCGATCAGGCAGATCAGGGCGAGTACGAACACGGCCAGGCCCAGCAGGGTGTTGCCGACCAGATCGGCCAGTATTCCGATCGGGTCCAGACATCCGCACGCCAGCATGCCGCTACGTTTCCCGCCGGCGGCGCGGTCGGGACGCCGCGTTGCCGATCCGTGCTCCGAAAGTGGCCCGGCCGCGATGCCTCGCCGTGGGCGCGCGAGTCCGCCGGAGCGCGGGTGCGGGCTCGTAGCCTATGACGCATGGGTGATCTCTATCTCGTACGGCACGGGGAGACCGAGTGGTCGCGGTCCGGGCGGCACACCGGGTGGACGGACGTGCCGCTCACCGAGCACGGACGGGAGGAGGCGCGGCGGCTGGTGCCGCTGATCCGTTCGCACCGCATCGGGGCCGCGTTCGTCAGCCCGTCGCAGCGGGCGCGGGAGACGGCCGAGCTGATCGGGATCCACAACGCGCGGGTCGACGCGGATCTGCGGGAGTGGGACTACGGCGGCTACGAGGGCGTCACGACCGTCGAGATCCAGCGGACGCGGCCCGGCTGGTTCCTGTTCACGGACGGGGTCGCCCCGGGGCCGCCCGAGCATCCCGGGGAGAGCGTGGAGCAGGTCGGGGAGCGGGCCGACCGGATGCTGGGCAAGGTGGACGCCGCGCTGGCCAACACCGAGGGGGCCGTCGTGCTGGTGGCGCACGGGCACTTCCTGCGCGTGCTCACCGCCCGGCGGCTCGGGCTGCCGCCGTCGGCGGGCGCGCTGTTCCAGCTGGCCACGGGCACGGTGTGCCGCCTGGGCACGGAGCACGGGCGGCCGGTGGTCGCGGGCTGGAACATCCGGGCGGCCCCGTCGGCGTGAGCGGCGGCGGCTCGCGGCGGCTCGTTGTCGGACCCGGGTCGTACTCTTCGCATGGGCCGTTCGAGGACTGTTCCTACGATGCGGGGAGGCCGCGCCGTGACACGACCGCCGACCGCCGCGCAGCGCCGCGTCATCGACGCCGCCGACCCCGTGACCGGCCGGCTCAGGGGTACGCAGGCACAGCTCGCGGCGCTGGTGAAGCGGGGGCTCGCGTTCCGGCACCCGCGCCCTCCGCACGACCACTTCCTGACCCCGGCCGGGCATCGGATACGGGAGGAGGAGACGGCGGCAGTAAGCGCGCCCGAACCCGGAAGGGCTCCCGCCCGTACCGGCGTGTTCGCCGCTCGCGTCGGCGGTGAGGAGGACCCGTACGACGGTCCCGGGCGGGTGCGCGAGGTGCACAGCGCCTGGCAGGGGCTGCTGGAGCTGCGCCGGATGACCAACCCGGACGGTTCCGTCGAACGGCCCTGCGACTGGGAGCGCGCGCACCTGGTGCGGGCCGCCGCGCTCGCCCTGGAGGCGGCGGGCCTGCGGCCCGCGGCGCCGGACGCGGACGGCTACCGGGTGCGGGAGACCCCGCAGCCGGAGGCGGTCGCGGTGCACGGACCCGACGCCGCGGCACTGCGGGCGTGCGCGGCGGCGCTGGAGCGGGCGGGCTGGCAGGCCGGGGAGTACACCGAGCCCCGCACGAGGGTCCGCTACCTGCTGGCCTCACCGCGCAGGGTATGACGAAGGTGCTGACGGACGTGCTGACGGACGTGCCAGGACCGGTGGGTCCGAGCGGCGCACGAGAAGTCGGCGCGGAGAGCGGCGGGAGGGGCACGGCACACGGCCGTGCCCCTCCCGAGGACCGGTACGGCGGCCGTGCCCCTCCCGGGGCTCAGCGCACGACCGCGATCTCCTCCCCCGCCTCCATCGGGTGAGTGACGTCCTGGGCGTCCACCGACCGCTGCCTGCCCAGGTGGTTGAAGACGAAGTTGAGCAGCACGGCCGCGACGCAACCGGTGGAGATGCCGGAGTCGAGGACGATCCGGGCGGTCTCGGGGAAGGCGTGGTAGAAGTCCGGCGCGGTGATCGGGATGATGCCGACGGCGATCGAGACGGCGACGATCAGGACGTTGTTGTCCTTGTCGAGGCCGGCCCGGGCCAGGGTCTGGATGCCGCTGGCGGCGACCGAGCCGAACAGGACCACGCCCGCGCCGCCGAGCACCGGGCGCGGTACGACGGCGATGAGCGAGGCGGCCATCGGGCACAGGCCCATCAGGACCAGGAAGCCGCCGCCGAAGGCCACCACGAAGCGGCTGCGGATCCGGGTCATGGCCACCAGACCGATGTTCTGCGCGAAGGCGCTGCACATGAAGCCGTTGAACAGGGGGCTGAGGGCGGAGCCGAGGGTGTCGGCGCGCAGGCCGGCGGCGATCGTCTTCTCGTTGGCCGGGCGTTCGACGATCTCACCGAGGGCCAGCATGTCCGCGGTGGACTCGGTCATCGAGACCACCATCACCACGCACATCGACAGGATCGCGGCGAGGTGGAACTGCGGCGCGCCGAAGTGGAACGGGGTCGGGAAGCCGACCACCTGGGCGTCCGCCACCGGGCCGAAGTCGGTGACGCCGAACGGGATCGCGATGACCGTGCCGGCGATCAGCCCGAGCAGGACCGCGATCTGCTTGACGAAGCCGCGGGTGAAGCGGCGCAGCAGCAGCACGATGACCAGGGTGAGGCCGGCCAGGGTGAGGTTCGTCGCCGAACCGTAGTCGTGCGCGGCCGGGTTGGGCCCTTGGGCCCAGCCGAAGGAGACCGGCAGCAGGGAGACTCCGATGAGGGTGATCACCGTGCCGGTGACCACCGGTGGGAAGAAGCGGATCGCCTTGCAGAAGATCGGCGCGGCCAGGAAGCCGAGGACGCCCGCCACGATCACCGCGCCGAAGATGACGGGCAGGGCGTCGGACTTGTCCTTGGTGGCGGCGACGATCGCCGTCATCGGGGCGACCCCGGCGAAGGTGACGCCGTTGACGAAGGGGAGCCGGGCGCCGATCTTCCAGATGCCGAGGGTCTGGAGGAAGGTGGCGAGACCGGCCGTGAACAGGCAGGCCCCGGTGAGGAAGGTCAGCTCGGTGCCGGACAGGCCCACGGCCGCGCCGACGATCAGGGGCGGGGCGACCACGCCCGCGTACATGGCGGCCACATGCTGAAGGCCGCTGGTCGCCATCTTCAGGACGGGGAGTTTCTCGTCCACGGGATGGGTGGTGGACTCGGCTGGTTGTTGTGCCTCGTCGCGGGACGTGGGGTGAGCGGTCACGTCGGCTCCTCCGGTCGGTTAACACGCCGTCTTCGACGTGGGTGTCATGGAGGTGGTGCGTGTGGTCGTGCGGGACCGGGACGGGCCCTGGGGCCCGCGGAGCGAACGGAGACCGTTCCGGGACGCGCGCGTCCATGCGCGCCCCGGAGCCGGCCCGCCGCGGACCCCGTTCGGGGCCACGGCTACCGACCGGGAGCCGTCCCTCCCGGCCGGAGTTCCCTGTTTGTTTCGGTCAGCCCTGCGCGGTGATCCGCGCCAGCCGCTGTGCCTCGGCCCGTGTGGCGCGGGCGACGGCGTCCTCGTCGGCGGTCAGCAGCCGGCCGTCCTCGACGATCTGCCGCCCGTCGACGAAGGAGGCGGTGACCGGTGCCGCCGCGCCGAGGACCAGGGCGGTCACCGGATCGGCGATCGAGGCGTGGGCGAGCGTGTCCAGCTTCCACAGCACCAGGTCGGCCAGCTTGCCCGGCTCCAGCGAGCCGATCTGGTCGGCCCGGCCGAGCACCCGGGCACCGCCGTAGGTACCCAGGCGCAGTGCCTGGCGGGCGTTCAGGGCCGCCTCGCGGTGCGCGCCGAGGCGGTTGATCAGCAGGGCGTTGCGCAGTTCGGTGTGGAGTTCGCCGGACTCGTTGGAGGCGGTGCCGTCGACACCGAGGCCGACCGGGACGCCGGCCGCCAGCATGTCGGGGACCCGCGCGATTCCGGCCGCGAGGCGGGCGTTGGAGGAGGGGCAGTGCGCCACACCCGTCTTCGTACGGGCGAAGGCGGCGATGTCGGAGTCGTTCATGTGGACGCAGTGCGCCATCCACACGTCCTCGCCCAGCCAGCCCGTGGACTCGAAGTAGTCGGTGGGTCCCACGCCGAACAGCTCGTGGCAGAACTTCTCCTCCTCGACCGTCTCCGAGCCGTGCGTGTGCAGCCGTACGCCGAGTCGGCGGGCCAACTGCGCGGCCTGCTTGAGCAGTTCGGTGGAGACGGAGAAGGGGGAGCAGGGGGCGACGGCGATCTGCGTCATGGCGTCGAAGGAGGCGTCGTGGTGCCGCGCGACGGTCTCCTCGGTGGCGGCGAGCGCGCCCTGGAGCGTCTCCACGGCGAAGTCCGGCGGCAGTCCGCCGTCCTTCTCGCCGCGGTCCATCGAACCGCGGGCGAGGGTGAACCGTACGCCCATCTCGCGGGCCGCCCGGATGATCGCGCCGGACAGGTCCCCGGAGCCGTGCGGGAAGACGTAGTGGTGGTCCATGGCGGTGGTGACGCCGCCGCGGGCCATCATCGCCAGCGACCCCTGGGCGGCCGCGTACACCATCTCCTCGTCGATGCGCGCCCACGTCGGGTAGAGCGCGACGAGCCAGTCGAACAGGTTGTGGTCGGTGGCCAGGCCCCGGGTGATCCACTGGTAGAAGTGGTGGTGGGTGTTGACCAGGCCGGGCGTGGCCAGATGGCCGCTCGCGTCGATCCGGCGCACCACGTCCTTCAGCCCCTCGGGGGCCTTGCCCGCGCCGACCGACTCGATCCGGTTGCCGGCGAGGACGAGGTGTCCGAAGGCGTACTCGGTGTCGTCCGCGTCCACGGTCGCGATCGCGCAGTTCTCGATGACGACGCGCTGGGCTGCCGATGGTGCCATTGCGCTTCCTTGTCTTCGGTGGCGGCCCGTGGACGGGGCGCGTCCACGGGGAGGGCACGGCAGGACCCTGGGAGGATTTGAGTGCCGGAGCGGTGCTGCTCCGGGTGCCGAGGTGGTGGAGGTCGGCGCGCCACCGCTCCGCAGCGGGTCCGGTGGCGCGCGTTGCGCGTCAGAGGTTGGTCAGGTCGACCGGGATCCGTGCCGCGCAGCCGTCCCGGAGCACGGTGGCCTCGATCAGACCGTAGGGCCGGTCGGCGGCGTAGTACACCTCGCGGTCGTTCTTCAGCCCGAACGGTTCCAGGTCCACCAGGAAGTGGTGCTTGTTCGGGAGGGAGAAGCGGACCTCGTCGATCTCGCCGAGGTTGTCGATGATGCGGGCGCCCATCTGGTAGAGCGTCTGCTGGAGCGACAGGGAGTAGGTCTCGGCGAACGCCTGGAGCATGTGCTGCTTCACCTGTTCGTAGGACTTCTCCCAGTTCGGCGTCTGCTGCTCGTCGTCGGTCCAGTTGAACCGCCAGCGGGCGGAGACGTCCGTGGCCAGGATGCGGTCGTGGTCCTCCTTGAGGGTGGTGTACTTGTCCTTGACGAAGCCCCAGAACTCGGAGTCGGTCGAGTTCATCACGGTCAGGTTCTTGAGGCCGGAGACGACCTCCCAGCTCTCGCCGTCGTAGGTGATCTGGGTCAGCCGGGTCTCCTGGCCCTTGCGGACGAAGGAGTGCCCGCCCTGGTCGGCGCCGCCGGCCGCGGAGTCGGCGTCGGCGGTCCCGATGCGCTCCCAGGCGTACTCCTCGATGCGGATACGGGCCCGGTGGATGGACTCCTGCGAGGTGACGAAGTGGCGGGCGAGGTGGATGCCGAACTGCTCGGCCGACTCGATGCCGTGCTCCTTGGCGAACGCGAACACCGTGTTCTTGGTGGTGTCGGTCGGCAGGACGTGGGCGTTGGAGCCGGAGTAGTGGACCTCCTCCATGTCGCCGGACAGGGCGACGGAGACGTTCAGGTCCTTGATGTGGTGGGTGGTGCCGTCCCGCGTGATCCTGACGACTCGGTTCTCGGCCTTGCCGTACTGGTTCTGTCCCAGAACCACAGGGCGGGCAGGGCTGGAGTGGGTGGTCATGTGTAGCTAGCTCCCTCGGTAAACGGAGTAGCCGAACGGGTTGAGCAGCAGCGGTACGTGGTAGTGCTCGCCCGGTACGACGGCGAAGGTGATCGCCACCTCGGGGAAGAACACGGACCGTGCACCGCTGTCCCGATTCGCGGGGGCGTCCTGCTGCGCATCGGCTTGCTTCTCGGCGAAGTACGGCTCTTGCTTCTGGACGAAGTACGGCTCCACGGCGAACTCGAGCCGTACGTGGGTGGTTCCCTCCGGCGGCACCGGAAGGTCCTTGCACCGCCCGTCGGCGTCGGTCGAGGAGCCGCCGAGCGCCTGCCAGTCACCTCCTTGCCCGTAATGGGCCGCTCGGCCCGAGCGGGCCAGGAGGTTGACGGCGACGCCCTCGGCGGGGCGGCCGGCGGAGGTGTCCAGGATGTGCGTGGACACGGAGGCGGTGGTCTCGGTGCTCATGGTTTCCTCTTCGGGCGTCTTCTCAGGCGTCTTCGAGCAGGCGGGCGAGCCGGATGCGGTTGATCTTCCCCAGTTCGCTGCGGACGATCTCGCGTTCCTGCTCCGGCGCGTTGCCGATCCGCTCCTTGAGCGCGTCGCGCATCTGCTCTCCGGTCCGGCCGGTGGCGCAGATGAGGAAGACGTGGCCGAACCTCTCCTGGTAGGCCAGGTTGAGGTCGAGCATCTCGGCCCTGAGTTCCTCGGAGGCCCCGGCCATGCCGCGCTGTTCGCGGGCCGAGGCCGGGTCGCCGGGCTTGGGGCGGCCTATCGGTGGGTGGCCGGCCATCGCCTCCTCGAGGTCCGCGGGGGTCAGCTCCGCCATGGCGGCGTCGCTCGCGGCTTCGAGGTCGTCGGGGGTGTCGTAGGGGCGGGCCGCCAGCAGTCGGTCGGCCCACGCCGTGCTGGCGCACGCCTCCAGAAGGGCGGTTCGGGCCGCGTCTTCGGGGAGGGCGTTGAATCGGGCGAGGCCCGGCGGCGTTGAGGTCGAAGTCACGGGAGCCTCCGTGGGCTGTTCACGGCCTGCACGTGGAACGGGCTGCGGATAGCTAACGCCCTGACGAACACCGCGTCAACAGTTTGTTGAGAAATCCGGGACACCGGTTCCCGGCGGCGGCTCAGCCCCGCTTGTCGCGGTTGAGGTAGTTGTAGACGGTGAAGCGGCTGACGCCCAGTGCGCTCGCCACGGTCTCCACGCCGTGCCGTACGGAGAAGGCGCCGCGCGCCTCGAGCACCCGCACGACCTCCTGCTTGGACTTGCGGTCCAGGTCCGCGAGCGGCATGCCCTTCCGGCGCTCCATGGCGGCCAGGATGTGGTCCAGCGAGTCGGCGAGCTGCGGCAGGCGTACGGCGACGGCGACGGCACCCTCCCAGGAGAGGACGACATCGTCGGGGCCGGCCTCGTCGGGCGGGAGCATCCGGCCGCCGATCGCGTCGACCAGCGGCTTCAGGGCCGCGATGAACGGCTCCTCCCCCATCACCTCCCGTCCTCCCCGATCACGGTGACCTGGAGGGAGATCCGGGTGGCGCCGGCCCGGAGGGCCCTGCGGAGCAGGGTGTCCACGGCGTCCAGGACGACGTCGGCACCGCCCTCGGCCGTGTTGCCGAACGGACCGACGTCCACGGCGTCCAACTCGGCGACCTCGACGACCTCCCGCGCCACCAGCGCGTGCGCCGGAGCCTCGTCCAGGTCGAAGGGCTCGGTCGTGAACTCCACTCTCAATCGCACGCGCTCAACCTAACGTGCGGGCCGGTTTCCGGGCAGTCCCCGGCGGCCGGGATCCACCCGGAAACCCGCACCCCCTTGACAAGCCACCACACCCCCGGCAGTCTTCCATTACGCAGAAACAAACTTCCGCCATACGGAATACAGCGACAACGGAAGGGAGCGCGGCCCTGATGGGATTCGCAGACCAGCGCTTCAACGTCAACCTGTCGATCCTCTTCACGGAACTCCCGCTCCTGGAGCGGCCGGCGGCCGCCGCCGCGGCCGGCTTCACCGCGGTCGAACTGTGGTGGCCGTGGATCGACTCCCCCACCCCGGAGCGTTCCGAGACCGACGCCCTGAAGAGGGCGATCGAGGACGCGGGCGTCCAGCTCACCGGCCTGAACTTCTACGCCGGCAGGCTCCCGGGCCCCGACCGCGGCGCGCTGTCCGTCCCCGGTGAGGAGGCGGAGAGGTTCCGCGCCAACATCGACGTGGCCGCGGACCTCGCCCGGTCCCTCGGCTGCACGGCCCTCAACGCCCTGTACGGCAACCGGGTCGAGGGCGTGGACCCGGCCGAGCAGGACGCGCTCGCGCTGGACAACCTGGTCCTCGCGGCCCGGGCCGCCGACCGGATCGGCGCGATCCTGCTGATCGAGGCGCTGAACAAGCCGGAGTCGCCGCTGTACCCGCTGGTGAGCGCGCCCGCCGCCGTCGAGGTGGTGGACAGGGTGAACACGGCGTCGGGACTCGGCAACGCCAGGTTCCTGATGGACCTGTACCACCTGTCCATGAACGGCGAGGACCTGCCGTCGGTGATCGAGCGGTACGCGGCGAGGACCGGCCACGTCCAGATCGCCGACAACCCCGGCCGCGGAGCGCCCGGCACGGGCTCGCTCCCGCTGGAGGACCTCCTCGACCGGCTGGGGAAGGCCGGTTACGACGGCTGGGTCGGCCTGGAGTACAAGCCCGGCGACAGGCCGAGCGCCGAGGCCTTCGCATGGCTGCCGGCCGCGGCCCGAGCGGCCCGCTGACCCGCCGTACTCCTTCCCCGGGCCCCGACTCCCAGACGCAGCACAGAAGTTAGAGAGGCACCCGCACATGACCACCACCCTTCCCAAGGTTGCCTGGATCGGCCTCGGCATCATGGGCTCCCCCATGTCCGAGAACCTGATCAAGGCGGGCTACGACGTCACCGGCCACACGCTGGAGCGGGCGAAGCTGGACCGGCTGGCCGCCGCGGGCGGCACCGCGGCGGGCTCGATCGCCGAGGCGGTCCGGGACGCCGACGTGATCATCACGATGGTGCCCGCGTCGCCGCAGGTCGAGGCCATCGCGTACGGCCCGGACGGCATCCTGGAGAACGCGCGCTCCGGCGCACTGCTGATCGACATGTCCTCGATCACCCCGCAGACCTCGATCGACCTGGCCGCCGCCGCCCGGGACAAGGGCATCCGGGTCCTGGACGCCCCCGTCTCCGGCGGTGAGGCGGGCGCCGTCGAGGCGGTGCTGTCGATCATGGTCGGTGGCGAGCAGGCCGACTTCGACGCGGCCGAGCCGCTGTTCGAGGCGCTGGGCAAGACCATCGTGCTGTGCGGCCCGCACGGCTCCGGCCAGACCGTGAAGGCCGCCAACCAGCTGATCGTCGCCGTGAACATCCAGGCGTGCGCCGAGGCCGTGGTCTTCCTGGAGAAGTCGGGCGTGGACCTGAAGGCGGCGCTGGACGTCCTGAACGGCGGCCTCGCCGGTTCGACCGTGCTGACGCGGAAGAAGCACAACTTCCTCCAGCGGGACTTCAAGCCGGGCTTCCGGATCGACCTGCACCACAAGGACATGGGCATCGTGACGGACGCGGCCCGCACCGTGGGTGCCGCCCTGCCCGTCGGCGCGGTGGTCGCCCAGCTGGTGGCCTCCCTGCGCGCGCAGGGCGACGGCGGCCTGGACCACTCGGCCCTGCTGCGGGCCGTGGAGCGCCTCTCCGGCGCCCAGGTCTGACCGACCCCCCAGATCTCCGGACGGCGCCGCCGCCGACACCTGTCATGTCGCGCCCAGGCGGCGGCGCCGTCCGGAACCATCCCCCTCGTGCAACGAACTGTGGACTACGGCAGGCGCGTGGAAGCGGTGTGCGCTCCACGCGCGGACCGGCACCACGAGCCGCGTACGGGGTCCGCCGGAAGGTCATGCCCCGGACCCCGTACGCATACGGCCCGCCCGGGCCGTCGGGCGACCCGGATGAGGGGTGGCCGCCCGACGGCCGTGCGGGCGCGGGACCGCGGCGGTGTGTGAGCCAGTGCGGTGGTGAAAGCGACGGTGCGTTCTCTCGACCCGAGGGAGGGCGTCCCGAAGCCGTCGCACCCGCCGCGGTCCCGGCCGGCCGCCTCGCGTGCACCCGGCCTGCCGCGAGGCCCCCTGACCCCGTCCGGCGGCGCGAATGTCCTGTCGCGCCCAGCCTCGCGCCGCCGGACGGCAACCAGACAGACCGGAGGAGGAGCGGGGGGGGGGAGGGGGGGAGGAGGGGCTGTAGCCCTCCTTTTTTTTCCTTCTCCTCCCCAACT